>CAZMNQ010000027.1:0-11510 GCA_964567695.1 uncultured Bdellovibrionales bacterium | reverse complement strand
CAATTCTCAAGGCTCATGAAATGAACCTGTATGTCGTGGTAGGCTACGATCCGGTGGCATACGACATCTGGTACATTGCCAAACTGCGATAGCTCTATATCCGTCCTGGCGTATTGGGGATAAATCTCCCCAATACGCCCTTTTTAATATCTAAAAGCTAATTTAAAAAAATCGACTCACTGATAGTAATTTTTGCCTACAATACGGATCGGATTTGACATGCCCCATCAAAAGTGTAAACTAAGGATAATCATACGAATATCAAAACATAGAATACCTATATTAATAACAAGGATCCATACTAATAACCATAACGAGGCAAGAGCTTAAGTTTTAATCTTTCGAGAGAAAGAGCTTAAGATTAAATGGTTACTGCGGGATCTTTTTTGTTTTGTTGGGGAATAAAACAGCTTCTTTACTTTAACCTGAAATTCAAAATCTTTAGTTCTTTTCTCCGACCAAAATAATGGAGAAGGAAAAATTAAGAATCACTTTCGTCAAAGTCGATTCTTTAAAAGCGCCCGAATACAATCCCCGGAAGTGGAATGAAGCGGCCGCACAACAGCTAGAGAAGAGTATACACGAGTATGGGATGGTCGATCCAATTATCGTTAATAGTGCGCCCAAAAGAATAAATATCGTGATCGGCGGTAATTTCCGTTTGGCTACAGCCAGAAAACTCAAATTCAAGGAGGTTCCGGTAGTCTATGTAAACATACCGGACATAGAAAAGGAGAAGGAACTCAATTTGCGCTTGAATCGCAATACTGGCGAATGGGATTATGAACTTTTGAAAGAGTTCGATCTGGATTTGCTATTGAATGTGGGTTTCGATGACGGTGATCTGTCCAATATCTGGGATGATAATTTAGAGACTGACAGAACAAGATGATTTTGATCTTGAAAAAGCAGTTGCTGAAATCAAGGAACCAAAAGTAAAACTTGGCGATCTCTATGAACTTGGAAGTCATCACTTAATTTGCGGGGACTCCACCGATCCAGCAACAGTTAAAAAACTTGTCGGAAAAGAAAAGATTAATATGATCGCCTGCGATCCAGTATACAATATTGGATATGATTACGATTCCGGACTTGGGAAAAATGGAAAATACGGCGGGACGGCCAATGACAAGAAAACCGAAATGGAATACCAAAACTTTTTGAAAGCCACCATGCAAAACGCGCTGGCAGTCTCTGAAAATGATTGTCATGTATTTTATTGGTGCGATCAGCGATACATTGGCACGCTCCAAAGTATTTACGCCGAACTTGGGCTGGATTCAAAGCGAGTCTGCTTGTGGATTAAAAATAACCAAAATGTCACTCCACAAATAGCGTTTAATAAGGCATATGAACCTTGTGTCTATGCTACGCGCGGGAAACCATACATTTCTTCGCAAGTTACCAATCTCAATGAGATTATCAACAAAGAGACCGGGACTGGCAACAGATTGCCGGAAGACATTTTGGATTTGTTCGACATTTGGCTGGCCAAAAGATTGCCGACTACCGAATATTTACACCCAACCCAGAAACCAGTGACGCTCAATGAAAAACCGTTACGCCGTTGCACGAAACCAGGCGATGCCGTTCTGGATTTGTTTGGCGGATCAGGTTCAGTCCTCATCGCCTGTGAACAGATGAAGCGACGCTGTTTTATGGCCGAGTTGGATCCGGTCTTTTGTGAAGTGATTATCAAAAGGCATGAGAGTTTAAGTGGAAAGAGCGCGAAACTAATCAGTAATATAAAAAGTAATGACTAAAGAAAATTCAATTCAAATTGGCGATGTGTTTCTCTTAGGAAACCATCGCCTGGCCTGCGGAGACTGTCGAGACAAAAAACTGATAGTCAGACTCTTTGAAAAAGAAAAAGCTAAACTTTTGTGTCAGGATCCGCCCTATGCAATTGCAGTAGTAGAAGGAAAAGAGGGTTTTACTTCTTCAAAAACCAAACGGAAACCGATCGCTAATGATCACCTGCAAAGCGAAGAGGAATATATCCAGTTCACCGCTGATTCGCTGGAAGCCATTAAACCATTTCTTAAGCGCAAAAATTCTGTCTACATTTTCAATTCAGATAAGATGATATTCGCGCTGAAAATTGGCATGGAAAAGGTTGGCTTCAAATTTACCCAGCTTATTATCTGGGTCAAAAACCACAGTATCATCGGCAGGATGGATTATCTGCCCCAACACGAACTGATCGCCTATGGTTGGTTCGGCCAGCACGATTTCCTGCGATCCAAAGATAAAAGCGTTTTGGCATATCCTCGACCTAGTAAAAGCAAAGCTCATCCAACAATGAAGCCATTAGGACTACTCCGCAGAATTATTCTCAATAGTTCCAAAATTGGAGATGTAGTTTTTGATGGTTTTGGTGGATCGGGTCAAACGCTTCTAGCTTGTGAACAAACCAAGCGAAGATGTTTTATGGTTGAACTTGATCCGGAATATTGCCAGACGATTATTGATCGTTTCGAAAAAATGTCAGGATTCAAAGCTACAATATTAACTGTTAATACTCAAAAAAATGAGCGAGAAAAATAATGAACCGGAAAAATTGGGACTAGTTGACAAAAGGAAGGAAGACGACAAAAGGGCTGTGCTGGAACAACTCAGCAAGCTTCCAATAATTCAGGTGGCCTGTCAAAAAGCTGGTGTGAGCCGGGCAACCTATTACCGCTGGCGAAACGAAGACAAAAAGTTTGTAGTTGATGCTGACGAAGCAATTGCAGAAGGCGTCCTGATGATAAACGATCTATCAAAATCGCAGCTTATTACCGCTATCAGAAATAACAATTTTTCGGCGGTAAGATTCTGGTTGATGAATAGGCATAAGGCTTATACAGCTAAAATCGAGGTGATGGAAAGAAGCACGAGTGTTAATCAAGAATTAACTGACGAACAGAAAAAAATCGTGGAGCAAGCTTTGCGATTAGCTTCTTTAAGTAATAAAAAGAATGACAACCAAGAAAAAGCAGACCAAAGCAACTGATACTGGCATAATTCAACAAATAGTAAATGACCGCAAGGTGCGATTAGCGGTGACTTATGAAAGTCATTTCCTGTTTTTTCATACCTATCTTGGCCATTATGTGAAATATCCAACAGCGGATTTCCAAAAAGAAATGTTCGGCATCACAGATGATTTGTCGAATAAGCTGGCAGTGGTCGTTGCCTTCAGAGGATCAGGAAAGTCTACTATTATGACTTTTTCCTATCCTATTTGGGCGATTACGGGAAAACCAAAGAAAAAGTTTGTGGTCATAATCAGTCAGACTCAGCAACAAACCAAGATGCACTTGGACAATATTAAGCGCGAGCTTGAAAGCAACCAGCTCCTGAAAGGAGAAGTGGGTCCGTTTGAGGAAGACGGCCAGTGGGGTTCGACTTCTTTGGTTTTACCTAAATTCAACGCTCGCATCTTGGCGGTTTCACATGGGCAAAGCATTCGTGGAATGCGTCACGGCGAAAATCGCCCCGACTTGATTATTCTCGACGATGTTGAAGATTTGGATTCGGTGGAGAAAAAAGAAGCCAGAGACAAAACCTATAACTGGCTGATGGGTGAAATTATTCCGGCTGGCGACAAAAACACCAAAATAATTGCGATTGGCAATCTGCTCCATGAGGATTCGCTTTTGATGCGGCTCAAAAATAATATTGAGAATAAAAAATCCAAAGGAATCTACCAGGCATATCCTCTAGTAGATGACTCCGGCTCAGTGCTTTGGCCGGGAAAGTTTCAAAATGCGGATGATATAGAAGAGGCCAAGCAATCAATCGGCAGTAATGAGGTTTCGTGGCAACGGGAGTATATGCTTCGTATCATTCCGAATGATGGCCAAGTTATTCATCCGGACTGGATTCAGTACTATGATAGTCTTCCCAAAGAAAGACCGAGTTATATAATCATTGGAGTTGACCTGGCGATCTCGAAGACCAGCACCGCCCACTATACTGCTATTGTTTCAGCATTTGTTTATGGCTTCGGTGACAATTCCAGGGTTTATATTTTGCCCAATCCGATTAATGCAAGACTTGATTTTCCCTAGGCCACAAAAACGATCAAGGATCTATATCATACCATTGGACCGAGCATTTCTAGGTCTGTTTGCATTGAAGACGTTGCTTATCAAGCAGTGGCGTTTTAGCATTTGCGGGAACTTGGGGTCAGGGCCGAAGGCATAAAACTTCACGGCCAAGACAAAAGGGCGCGTTTGGCATTGACTACAAACTACATCTTTAATGGGGTGATTCTTTTTCCCAGCCACGGAGCGGAGGATCTCATCAATCAACTGGTTAATTTTGGGGTTGAAAAGTACGACGATCTGGCGGATGCTTTTTCTTTGCTGGCTCATAAGGTTATGAGCCGAAATAAACTTGGAGGTTCGTTTGGAGTCTTGATCAGTGAAAGATAGTCTGAAAACCGCGAAAAGACAGGTAACTGTCTTTTTTGCCGCAATGAGACATAGGCTGTTTTGTGTCTCATTTGTCTTGTTTTGCCCGAATTTGCCTTGACCTAGAGGCCTCAAGCGTCTAAAATCAAAAGTAGCCAAGAAAGCCTTCAACGGCTTGATTAAATAAAGTTCTAGACCCGACTGGTCAACTTTGTGCGGAAAAAGAAAAAATAGCATGCCGAATGCTGTTTTTTATTCCAAATTTTCACACCAAAGTGTTCAGTAACTAGTTACTGAACAAAAAACAAGGCTTTTTTCACATCTTGTTTTTTTATCTGGACGGGTGTATATTCGAAGTAGATTTAGCTTATTGTACTTTGGTCAAAATGATTGTTGTTTAAAAACCAGGGAGACTTTGCAATCTTGCAAAAAAACTTCCACGAGTCTAGGGAGAGTGCCCTATGAAAAAATTAAAAGGTATCGAAACAACTGAACCAACTTTTCACGAGATAATGGAAAAAATTGACTTTTGGGTTAATCTTTTGAGGAGATCAGAAACAAGCAGTCCCTATATTAACCATTACATCACCTCTGCTGAACAATGTGCCTGTGAGGCCGGCATGACACTATTGGATTTTGGATTTACCAAAGAAGATCTCCAGAAGCTTCTTCGAAAAAGTCTCATCTGCAAAATAAGATTCAGATTAGAACTTCTGCAAATACCTGCATTGCGAACCAGACACAACGCCATGCTCATCGTGCAATGTATAACTGACGCTGGTATGGCACTCGACTACTTCAATGTATCCCCCGAAGATCGTGCAATACTCGCAGCAACATAAAAAATCAGGGAGAATTCTCCTTTCCACCGCCGTAACCTCACAAGGGTTGCGGCACTTTTTATTTTATAAGTAAGATTTCTATTGGTGGGCTTATCTGGATTCGAACCAGAGACCTCGTCATTATCAGTGACGCGCTCTAACCAGCTGAGCTATAAGCCCTTATATAAAATTTTCAATCTTCTTTGTTAAACCTCGAACCTCGTCATTACCCGCCGCGGCGGGCGCGCTCCCTGCCTACCGGCAGGCAGGTAACCAGCTGAGCTATAAGCCCTTATATAAAATTTTCAATCTTCTTTGTTATTTATCTCCACTCTCCACTTATGAGTTTATCCTTTTTTAGTTTACTCCATTTTTTTATTTGCACCTCCCTAGTTCTTGCCTCCGACTTATTCGCAAACGCTTCCGATCTGTAAACCAAGCAAAAGGGTCCCTGCTGCTTTGCCATATTAGAACCTTTTCCACTATTGTGTTTTTCTATTCTTTTCTCAACATTATTGCTAATTCCCGTATAATATCGGTTTGTTTTTGCCCTGGCGATATAAACATACCAGAAATCTTCTTTTTTAATGATTTCCATATTTATTCTCCCCTGCCCCTCGACAAGCTCGGGGTACTTCGACTCAGTGTTATTTGTTAAAATCCATGAACATCCATTGATTTGTGTTTACACTGAGCGAATCCCGATATAAATCGGGATGAGTCGAAGTGTGGACCGGACAGGACTTGAACCCGCTACCTCCTCGGTGCAAACGAGGCGCTCTACCAGGTGAGCTACCGGCCCTGATATACTAGATTTCTCTATTTAAAAACTGTAATTTATTGTACCAGATACAAAAAATTTGTCCATAGCTGGTCTGTCTACTGAGCCACTTTTCTCCTAAAATAGATAAACAGAAAGCCCAGCAGGAATGTCGCTAGTGCCAACACATAATTTCCCAAGATATTGCGCCCCTGCATCAAACCTAGCAAAACCAAGCCCAAGCCCAAAATCACGAAAAGCGCACCCCCAATTCTCGCATTGCGCCAAGCGATGCAACTAATGGCCAGATATATGCTCCCCGGAACGATTGCCAGCATAAAATGGCTCCACTGCAAATCTGGTGAAAAAAACTCACCGACAAACAAATAGAGCGCCAGCACCAAAATGACAGCTAGAAACTTCGGAATCAAAAGCCACTTCGATTCTTTTTTTATTTCTATTTTTGTGATTTTTTTCTGGTTTTGATTTTTTTTCATTTTAAATTTAAAACTGACTTCTCTAATTATAGCATTTTATATGTCACCATTGAAACAGAAATATTCGCTCCATAAAATTGTGCCATTAATTTTTTCACTTCTTCCCTATCAGATGTAGTATGAAAATTTACTGAAAATTCATTTTTTAATTTTCTGCGAAGTTCGTCGTGCCTATTTATATACTCTAATAGTTTTGTGGCGACTGCATTGCCCTGACCAACCACTTTTATATTTTTTGGCAAAATTAACCTTATCTGATCAATAATTAGGTCATAGTGAGTACAACCCAGAACTACCACATCAATCAGCTTGTTTTTGTTAATCAACTCGGCCGTAACATTTTTAATCTCTACGCGAAGCATAGCTTGATCCTTGTCTTGCTCAATCAGATTAGCTAAATCTCCACCAGATTGGCAAGTTATTTGTATTTTTGAATTATACCTTTTCATCTCAGTCTCAAAAGTCATGGACGCCACCGTTGCTTTTGTTGCAAGTACGCCTATATGACCGGACCTGCTAACATTCCCCATGTCTTCAACAGTCGGAATAATAATCCCCAGCACCTTCTTGTCTGAATATTTAAATGGCATAATTTCTTGCTGAATTTTTCGCAAGGCGTTGGAAGATGCCGTATTACAAGCTAGTATTACAATTTCGGCACCATTATCAAAAAGCCATTCTACACCAGCCAGTGTGTATTTGAATATGTCCGCCTGTGATTTATCTCCATAGGGAGCATGTAAATTATCTCCCAAATACAAATATTCTCGATTAGGCATTAGTCTAATAATTTCCTTTAAGATAGTCAGACCACCAAGACCAGAATCAAAAACACCAATTTTTCCAGATTGTTTAATCATGCTAAATTTTTTATCTATCACAAACATTTCACCAACTCTTTAAACTTATCACCACGATCAAATTCATTTTTGAAAAGTCCGAAGCTGGCTGAACCAGGAGAAAGTAAAATAACATCTCCAGATGAAGCTAATTCTCGAGCCTTGTCCACAGCCTCATTCATTGAATTTACAATAATAAAGTCTTGCATACTGCCCGCAATCTTCATAGCCACGATTATTTTATTAGTCGCTTCACCTTTCAAAAAAATTACATCCTTGGTTTTTTCCAAAATAACTTTGGCAAATTCCGCCATATTCAAGTTTTTATCAGCTCCCCCGCCAATCAACACCACTGACTCAGAAAAAGAATTGATGCCGGAAATAGCACTTTCCGGAATGGTGGCAGCTGTATCGTTATAATATTTAATGCCATCAAGTTCTCTAACAAACTCCAATCGGTGTGGAATGCCGGAAAATTTGCTGACAGCTTTTTTAATATCCGCCAAGCCCACGCCCATTGCAAATGCTGCCCCAATAGCCGAAAGAATATTTTCCAAATTATACCCACCTCGCAAATGAATATCATAAAGACTGATAACTTTTTTTTCATCAATGCCATCATTTAAATAAATTGCATCGTCATTGATATAGACTGCTCGGCCATCAAAAATTTTATGACGGGAAATTTTTATAACCTGCGCTTTGGTTTCAACTTCCATTTCTCTCAACACATCCACATCCCAATTAAGCACGCATGCTTCCTGTGCTTTTTGCGAGGTGCAAATATATTTTTTATCCTTGATATAATCCTCCATGGTTTTATAATAATTCAAGTGATCTGGATAAATATTGGTAATAACCGCTACTTGCGGACTAATTTTATATTTGCCCAAAGCACTCAAGCGCCAGCTAGAAAGTTCAAAAACAACTACGCTATCTTTTTTCAATTCATTTAATTTATCTAGGACTGATATTTGACCAATACCGACTTGAACCGGTTTTTTGCCGGCAATTTTTAGAATCTCATAAATCAAAGTTGAAGTTGTAGTCTTGCCTTTCGTACCAGTCACTCCGATAATCTTATTCCGGCAGAGTTTGAAAAACAAGCTAGAATCAATTTCCACTGGGATTTTATTATCCAATGCCAATTTAATGTATTTGTTTGACCAAGACGCTGCTGGATTTTTGATAACCATATCCACTTGCGTGAAATCCTCCTTTCGATGTTGGCCCAAAACAAATTCAATATTTTTTAAGTCCTTTAGTTTCTCTAATGATGACTCCAATTCCTCTTTTAATTTAAGATCTGTCACAATTAATTTTGCTCCAGCCTCAGACAAAAAACAGACGGTGCCTATGCCACCGCCATGAAGCCCCAATCCCATCACTGTTATTTTCTTGCCTTTCAGTTCTTCAATTTTCATCTGTTTATTTAGCGTCTAATTACCTCTCCAAAGCGACCGCCTGTATAAACTCCGTTTCTTAGTGTGATTTGACCGTTGACCACCACGAGATCAATACCTTTATTATATTGATACGGATTTTCCGTGGTCGCCAAATCCCGTATCTCATCCCGGTTTATAATCACAATATCCGCAAAATAGTTTTCCTTCAATTCTCCTCGCTCTTTGATGCCGAATTTTTTAGCCGGCAAGGCAGTCATTTTGGCAATAGCCTCTTCCCAGCCCAACAGTCTTTTGCCTAAAACATATTTGGACAAAATTTTAGGAAAAGTTCCAAAGCTTCTGGGATGCACAATCTCACCTGTTTTGCCATGATCATCTCGATAACCCGCTCCATTAGTTGCAATAAAAGAGGCTGGATGAGCTAGGGCTAAATCAATATTTTCTTCACTCAAAACATCCATTGAAATGATAACACGGCCCTCGGAGGCAATCAAAATGTCGACTATGGCGTCTTCCACTGATTTCTCTTGTGACAGGGCAATTTCCGTGATTTTCCGGCGCGCCAGGGTCTTATTTAACGGAGAACTAGCAATTTCAATCTTCGAATAGTCAATTCCAGAGGCCTGCATTTCAGCCACCATCTTAGCACGCATTTGAGAATCTTTCAAGCGGCTGAGCATCATTTTCTTGCCGCCGTTAGTCGCCCAGAAGGGCAACAAAGTATAGAGAACTGAACCGGTGTTCGTGTAGGGATAGACATCAAAGGACACATCCAGTCCAACCTCTCTGGCGCGTGAAATTATATCCATAGCATCTGGCATCAACCCCCAATTTTCTTTGCCCGTGACTTTCAAATGTGAAATGTGCAATTTAACTTTGGCTTTTCTGGCAATTTCCACTGATTCCTCTACAGAAGCCAAAAAATCTTTGTCTTCATTTTTCATATGCGTCACATATACGCCATCATATTTTTCAATGGTTTTTGACAGCGTGACCAGCTCTTCCGGAGTTGTGCTTCGGGCATGCGTATACACCAAACCGGAGGACATTCCTAAGGCACCTTCTTTCAGCGACTCAGCTAATTTACCGGCCAAAAAATCGACTTCTTTGGCATTGAGATTGCGCATATCATCACCCAAGACACTCCTGCGCAAAGTTGCTTGTCCCACCAGGGTCGCAAAATTAACTGATAGTTTTTTATTCTCAACCACCCGCAAAAATTCTTCCATTGTCAGCCAATCTAAGCTCGTCTGATCTATATTTGACCATTTTTGCACAGACTTAATGGCTGTCGCACCCAAAAGTGGCGCTAAAGAGGAACCACAATTGCCGCCGACAATCGTCGTGATGCCTTGATATACTAGACTTTCTAAATTTGGGTTTAGAAATATTTGCCAATAAGTGTCGCTATGATTATTTACATCCACAAAGCCCGGGCAAACCAAACGATTTGTCGCATCAATTTCAATATCACTTTTTTCATTATGCAATTGGCCGATTTTGACAATCCGATCCTCCTTAATGCCGATATCCGCCCGATACATCGACTTGCCGCTGCCATCGATTATAGTGCCATTTTTTATTATGATGTCGAACATATTTTGTGATACAATTTTCAATTTCCAATTCTCAATTTTCAATGAATGACTAAATTTTAAAATTTAGAAATTTATTCATTGAAAATTGTTTAGAAATTAGAAATTGATAATTAGAAATTTTGTTACATAAACTCCAAATAAAACACCTTAGGATAATTTACTACCAACAAGCTCTGCCATTTCAACAAGTCGATTAGAGTATCCCCACTCATTATCATACCAACCCACAACCTTGACCAAATTGCCATTCGCCATGGTCAATGGCAAATCAACGATGGAAGAATTTGGATTGCCTTTGAAATCCATCGAGACAAGCTGTCCCGCCTCAACTGCCAGCACATTTTTCAATTCACCCTGTGCTGCCATCTCAAAGGCGCTGTTTATTTCTTCCACACTAACTTCTTTTTTAAGCGTGCAAATGAAATCAACAATGGAAACCACCGGCGTTGGCACGCGCAGTGAAATTCCGTCTAATTTTCCGACTAGATGTGGCATTACCAGGCCAACTGTTTTAGCTGCGCCGGTAGAAGTTGGAATGATATTCAGTGCGGCTGCGCGAGCTCGGCGCAAATCTTTGTGCGGCAAATCTTGCAAGCGCTGATCATTGGTGTATGAATGAGTCGTAGTCATAAAGCCTTTTTCCAAGCCAAAATTTTCATCCAACACTTTAATCATTGGCGCCAAACAATTGGTTGTGCAAGAGCCGTTGGAAATTATGTTGTCTGTTTCTGAATTATATTCCTGTTCATTGATGCTAAGAATATAAACTGGAATGTCGCCTTTGGGCGGTGCTGACAAAACAACTTTTTTCGCGCCCGCCATCAAATGTTTTTGCGCTTTTTCCCGATCTTCAAAAATTCCAGTGCACTCCAAAACAACATCCACTCCCATCGCCTGCCATGGCAATTTTTCCGGATCCGGTTCGCTTAAATATTTTATTTTCTGACCGTCAATAATTAAAAATGAACTTTCTTCATCAATCTCCACCGTACGGTGATATGTGCCATAGGAAGAATCGTGCTGCAAAAGATGCGCCGCTGTTTTCAAATCAGTCAGGTCATTAATCACTACAACTTCCAAATCCTCTTTTTCCAAAGCGATTTTTAAACTTGGCCGCCCAATGCGACCGAAACCATTGATTGCGATTTTTATCATATGTTTTTTGAAATAATATTATTAACCTTTAATT
>CAZMNQ010000026.1:0-11542 GCA_964567695.1 uncultured Bdellovibrionales bacterium | reverse complement strand
AGAGCCGGCAACAAGACCAGCGTGCCGGCGAGCTTGGTGGTGAGTTGGTAGAAAAGTTGTTCAGTAACTAGTTACTGAACAAATTACTGAATTAATTCAGTAATTAATTATGCAACAAAAACAATGCGTAGAGACGGATTGCAATCCGTCTCTACTTTTGAGGGTTAGATAATTTCTTGCCTGGCAATCACAACGGCGAAAACTTTTTTGGCGCCGTTTTGTTTCAAGACTTTGGCGCATTCAAAGAGAGTGGCGCCGGTGGTGGCGATGTCATCGACGAGCAGGATGGTTTTGTTTTTGATTTCTTCCGGCTTGGTAGCGACAAAAGCTTCGCGCAAATTATGCAGGCGCTGCGAATATTTTTTTATTTTCATTTGCGGCGGAGTATATTTTTTCCGTTGCAATAAATTTTCCGCAACAGGAACTTCAAGTCCGGGCGTCAAGTTTTTACTGATATAGTTTGCCAAGAGTTGGGATTGATTAAATCCGCGCCAGCGCAGGCGGCGGGGATGCAATGGGACGGGCAGCAAAATGTCCGGAAGAGGCAACTGCGATTTCAGAAGCGTTTTGACCAGAATTTTTCCCAGCGGAACATGCAAATCTTCAACAAATCTATATTTATATAAATGTACTAGTTTGCTGATATTATTTTCCTTGTATTTTGAGGCTACAAGCAGCGCATCTAGATTTTGCGGCCGGCAGTCGCGGCAAACTCGGCCGCTGTCGGTGATCTCATCTTCGCATTTGGGACAAACCTGGAAAGATAATAATTCTATATTTTTCAGACAATCTGCGCAAAGCCAAAAGTTGTCACGGCCGCAAGAGAGGCAGGAGATGGGGAAGAGAGTGTCGAGGATAAAATTTTTTATGGGTTGAAAGATGTTCAAAGAATTAATTTCTAAAGAGTGGTTATTAAAGCTCAGCTTTTTGATACGCTAAAAAAGATTGTTCCTAAAGCTGAGCTTTTGAGTGGGCTCGAAAAGCTTGGCTTTAGGCATTTTCTTTTTGCGTTCTCGAAAAGCCGAGCTTTAGGCCTGGGAAACGGTTAAATCAGTTTTATCGAATTATTTTTGACATTCGCACTAATTTTCCCATTTTTCACTCGATTATAAATTATCATCTCCGAAATCGGATTTTCCAAAAGTTCTTGGATATTTTTGCGAATCAGACGGGCGCCTTGGTTCCAAGCGAGGCTTTTTTTGGCAATAAAGTTAATGGCGGCGGCGTTAAAAGCAAGGCTAATTTTTTGTTTAGCTAAGCGATCGGCTAATTTTTTAAGTTCTTTCTTGGTAATTTTCTTAATCTCCGCCTCTCCCAGCGAATTGAAAACCAGAATATGATCCAGGCGGTTCAAAAGTTCCTGACGCATTCTTTTTTCTAGCTCTTTGATGGTGTGGTCTTTGATTTCATTAAATTTTTTGGAAACAGCAGAGTTTTTGTCGGTTGATTCAAAACCGAGTTTGGAGGCATTGGTAAAATCAGCTGTGCCAATGTTGGAAGTCAGGATGACAATAGTATTTTTAAAATCAACACGCAGTCCTTCGGCGTCTGTGAGATTGCCATCTTCCAAAATTTGCAAAAGAATATTGAAAACATCCGGATGGGCTTTTTCAATTTCGTCAAACAGGATGACCGAATAGGGATTCCGGCGCACTTTTTCGGTCAATTTTCCGCCTTCGCCATAGCCAATGTAGCCGGCTGGCGAACCGATGAGCGAGGCGACATTGTGGCGCTCCATCAGTTCGCTCATATCAATTCGAATGAGCGCTTTGGGATTGTCAAAAAATTCTTGCGCTAAAACTTTGGCTGTCATGGTTTTGCCGACGCCAGTTGGGCCGAGGAAAAGAAAAGAGCCAAGCGGGCGGTCAGGATTGCTGACGCCGGATTGTGAGCGTAAAAGGGCGCTGGCTAGTTTTTCAATCGCTTCTTTTTGTCCAACAATCTGCGAGTTAAGAACTTTCTTAATATTTTTTATTTTACTGCCGGAATCGGCGGAAAGTTTTTCCACCGGAATTTTAGAAATTTTGGCGATTGTTTCAATGACATCAGCCGCGGTGATGTTGACCGGATAATCAGATTCAACAGCGCTTTGTTTTTTTTGCAGAAGTTTTATCTGCTGCTCAATTTCTTTTTCTTGGCTGCGCAGCTTGATGGCTTTTTCATAATCTTCCTGGCCGACTAGTTTTTCTTTTTCCTCCAAAAAGGCGAGTTTTTTGTCTTCTAATTTTCCAATCTGATACAAAAAGTCAGAAACCCTATGTTTTGATCGGATATTGGAAGCGGCCTCATCAATAACATCAATGGCCTTGTCGGGCAGGAATCTGTTTTGAATATAGCGGACGCTGAGTTCCACAGCTAATTTAATCGCTTCATCGGAAATGGAAACATTGTGGAATTTTTCATAATCTTTTCGGATGCCCAATAGAATTTTTTCAGCTTCGTTTTTGCTGGGTTCTTCCACTTGAATTAGTTGGAATCTTCGTTCCAGCGCGGCGTCTTTTTCAATATATTTTTTGTATTCTTCAAAAGTTGTGGCGCCAATAATTTGCAACTCTCCGCGCGCCAGTGCTGGTTTCAAGATGTTCGCCAAATCAAGTCCGCCGCTCAGATTGCCGGCGCCGACGATAGTGTGAATTTCATCAATAAAAATTATAATATTTCGATGAGCGGAAGCTTCTTTGATGATTTCTTTCAAGCGAGTCTCGAATTCTCCGCGGAAACTCGTGCCGGCAATCAATTGGGCGACATCTAAGCCCATTATTTTCTTGCGATAGAGAGCTGGCGGAACTGCACCGGAGTTTATGCGGTGTGCTAGTCCGGAAACCAAGGCAGTTTTTCCAACACCCGCTTCGCCGACTAGGATGGGATTATTTTTATTTTTTCTGCCCAAAATATTAATCATTCTTTGGATTTCTATTTCTCGACCAATGATTAATTCGTTCTTTTTATGCACCTCTTTGTTGATATCAATGCAAAATTTACTGATAAAGGGTGTGGTAGATGATTTTTTGCCAGAGGGCTTGCCAAGAGAAATGTCCGGAATATCAAAAATTTTGGGGATATTGGAAAGCTGAGCTGGATCGAAAAGCGCCACAAGGGATTTCGGGGTGGATTTTAAATTAATATTAGATAGGAAGTTGGTTATTGCGGCATCATCTGAGTTAATGATGGCGTGAATCATATGCTCTGTGCCAACGAAGGGATAATTAAGTTTTTTAGCGATAGCATAGGCGCTGGTAAAAGTTTTTTTAAGCCGGTTGGACGGAAGCAGTTGGTTTTTTTTCACATTTTTCGCATTTGTATCTCGTTTTTGTTCTAACAATTTTTTTAAATCAGTCTCTTTGACGCCAAAATCTTTTAATATATTGCTGCCCAAGCTGCCCTGATTAAGATAAATAGCATAGAGCAGATGAATATTATCGATTTCGGCATGTCCAAATTTCCGAGCTAAATTCCCGGATTCAATAAGGGCTTGTTTGGCGTGATTAGTCAATTTTTGTCCGGCCAGCTGATGTGGCAGGATAGTGAGGGAATTGCGCATAATATTTGGATTATAATACTATCTTATACAAGTGTATTTTTAAAGTAGTTCTATGTCAAATCCGCGTAGAATTTAAGTATCTAATTGTTTTTGCCATTTCGGCCCCGCCCGCATCGTTACGCCTGCCCGAAATGCTTTGCATAACGAAGCAGGCGGGCGAAGCGTTGCGGGTGGGTGTGGATAACTTTCCACTTTTCCTTGTAGATGTTTTTTATAAAATGTGGTAAAATAATAGCGTGTCCAGTTTTAGAAATATAAAAATAAAAAAACTATGTTTGGATTTGGAAAAAAAAGATTTATTGGAATTGACATAGGAACTTCCGGTATAAAAATGGTTGAGTTGAAGATCGATGGGAACAAGCCCGTCCTGACCAACTACGCATGGGCGTTTGTTGAGGGTCTGGTGAGGGATAATGATTTGAAGGCGGCCTATTTCGAAACCGTTTTACCGCAATATCTGAAAAGAATGATTAAGGAATCGAAAATGACAAATGCGAATGTTTGTTTTTCTATTCCTGCTTTTGGCGGCCTAATAACGCTGATCGAATTTCCCAAGATGGATAAAAATGATTTGGATCAGGCAGTCAGATTTGAAGCGCATAAATATATACCCATAGCACTGGAGGAAGTTGTCTTAAGCTGGGATATTATAAATAAGCAAGCTTCAATCAAAACATTGCTAGCGCAAAATTCGGCTGCTGCGGGGGCGGTTGACAATAAGACAGAAAAAAACGATGCGGAGCGAATGCAAGTCTTGCTGGTAGCGGCGCCCAAAAATAAAGTTATCAGATACGAAAGGCTGGCTAGCGAGATTGGTCGTTCACTCAAGACTATTGAAATAGAAAGCTTTTCTTTGGTCAGGTCGCTGATTGGCAATGATCAAGGCAATTTCATTATAATTGATATTGGCGCGCGAGTCTGCAATATTATTTTAGTGGAAAAGGGTATAATCAAGGCCAATCGAAATATTGATGCCGGGGGCAAGGATATAACTAAAACCATAGCCAAAAGTATGAACATAGACGCAGAGAGGGCGGATAAACTAAAGGTTTCCGGGAAAAATTTTCTGGACAGTGAATCTAATGTAAGTTTTCCGATAGTTGATCTGATTATTGGAGAAGTTGCCAGAGTTTTGAGTTCATATTATAAGGGCGAGTCTAAAACGGCATTGGATGGCATAATCCTTTCCGGCGGCACGGCGGCACTTTCCGGTTTGGATGAATATTTTTCCAGGGCGTTGAATGTCAAAACAACCGTCGGCAATCCTCTGAGTCGGATTGAATATGATAAAAAACTGGAAACGAGGGTGCGAGAGATTGGCGGCCAGTTTTCTGTGGCAATCGGGTTGGCTTTGAGTGGCATAGAGGATCACTAATTTTTTTGAATAATTTAAAATCCAGTCGGTTGCGATCGACTGGATAAAATAAAAAAAATAATATTATGGCGAATATAAACTTATCCACCGGACAAACAACGCAACCCAATAATCCGGCGCAATCGGCTAATAAATATGGCTTAATATCCAGTATTTCGATTCTGGTAATTGCTTTGGGCGCGGTGGGAGCCTTGCTATTATGGAAAAACGATATTGAAAAAAAAGAAGTTGCCGCCAAGACTGCTTATGATGAAAAATATAAAGAATTGACCAGTGGCAAAAATAAAGAAGTGGTTGATTTGCAGAACAGAATATTTTTGGCTGAAGATTTGGTTGAACAAAGCAAGAGTCCGGTGGCGTTTAATGTTTTGCGCGCCGTTGAAGACAGTCTTGTGGCTGGCGTCTATATAGACTCATATAGTCAAGACAAGACTGCCGGCAGTCTCAAATTGAGCTGTGTGACGGATAGCTATGATTCTGTAGCCAGGCAGGTTCTGAGCTTCAAAAACTCGGATGTTTTCTCTGATGTGACCGTAGGAAAGATGGATCTATCGAGTGAAGGCAAGATTAATTTCTTATTGGATTTAAAAGTCAAATAATCCCTTAAAATAACTCAAGCATTGAGTTGCTAAAATATTATGAAACTAAAAATTTTAATCCTGCCGCTAGTAATTGTCACGGTTATGTATTTAGCTATCTGGGTCATTGCGCCGGCCTATTCAGACGCGGATGCGACTAGAAATCGTTTAACTGTGGCGGAAGATAAATTAACTGACATTAAAAATAAAACTGACAATGCGAATAAGCTTGTGCAGCAATTGAGCTTCACTAGCGATCAGCAGAACACCCTGGTTCAATATTTGCCGGAAAATAAACGGGAAGAGGAAGTTATCAGCAGCATCAATTCAATTGCGGCGGCCAATGGCGTTTCTATGCTGAGCCTTGGATTGGAGACCAAAGCGGATCTGCAAGAGCAGGTCGTCTTCGAAGAAGAATTTGTCAATGCTAATCTTTCTCCGGAACAGATGTTCGCTATGTTGCCGAAAAAAACTTCCGCTAAAAATTTGAGCGCAAGCATAACTGTCGTGGGCGAATATGCAAAAATCAGAAATTTTGTTATTTCTCTGAATAAATTTAAAAGATTTAATGAGATAACATCTTTGGAAATACAGCGCAGTGGCAATGAAAATGAATTGTTGCAAGCCAATATGGCGATAGGTCTTAATTATTTGCCCAAGATAGAATCAATTGTGGGTATTAATAATGAAATATTCGGAGAAGGGAAGTTTGATATGAGTGTGGTTGATGAAATAAATAAAAACACGACAGATGTTTCCAAAGTTGAAGTCGGTTCGCGAGGCAGAGCTAATCTGTTTGCTCTTTAGATTCATATAATTATGAAGAATGATGTTAAAAAAACAGATGCAACCGTACTGAAGGGAGATGGCATTTCAGCCAGGGCGGCGGCTATGGGAATCGCCTATTTAAGCGAAACTCCGAAAAATATAGATCGGCATATTATTGGCGTTATCCCGGAGGAAGTGGCGAAAAAAAATAAAATTGCGGCCTTCGAAGCTGATGGCAGCATAATAAAAGTTGCCATGGTTGATCCGCATGATATGAACGCGCTTAACACGCTGCGTTTTATCGCGGAAAAAGAAAAAAAGGAAATCAGCGCCTATCTAGTTTCGGAAAAAGTTTTTGATGAATTATTTGAACTCTATGCCGGCTCTACGGAAGTTGTAATGGAAGCGGTCAAATCATTTGCCGGTGACATAAAATTTGATAACACCTCTGAAGAAGAAAATACGGAAAAAAGCAAGGAGCAGATTTTAAAAGAAGCTCCCGTTGCAAAGCTGGTGCAAGTTATTATTAGCCATGCCATCGAAGGCCATGCTAGTGACATCCATATTGAGCCGATGGAAAAAGATTATCGCGTGAGATTTCGAGTGGATGGTCTTTTGCATATGAGCTTGACCATTCCCAAAGAAATCGGGCCGGTGGTGATTTCCAGAATAAAAATTCTGTCCAATTTGAAAATAGATGAAAAAAGAAAACCGCAGGACGGTCGGTTCAAGCTGGAGCATAATGGAAATTCCATAGATTTTCGCGTTTCTACTTTGCCGGTTATTGACGGTGAAAAAATTGTAATGAGAATTCTGGATAAAACTAAAGGCGTGGCCGACATTGAATCGATGGGACTTATTGGTTCTGCTTTGGAAAATATGCGAAAATCCATTATGGAAACTTACGGTATGATTCTAATGACTGGACCGACCGGTTCTGGAAAGTCTACTACGCTATATGGAATGCTAAAAATCTTGAATAATGATGAGCGAAATATCATCACGCTGGAAGATCCCATAGAATATAATATCGAAGGATTGAATCAGAGTCAGATAAAACCGGAAATCGGCTACACCTTTGCTTCAGGTCTGCGGACAATTTTGCGCCAGGACCCGAACATCATTATGGTCGGAGAAATTCGCGACGCAGAAACGGCCGAACTGGCGGTTCACGCGGCTTTGACGGGTCATTTGATGTTTTCAACTTTGCACACCAACACAGCTGTTGGATCAATACCCCGGCTGATTGATATGGGCATCGAGCCATTTCTTTTGGCTTCATCATTGAGGTTGGTTATGTCCCAACGCTTGGTCAGACGAATTTGTGAAAATTGCAAAAGTGAAGTGCAAGTTTCTGAATCTTTCAAAGCCGGAGTTTTGAAAGAAATTGAAAGCATATCCAAAGAAGAATTGGCTAAATACGATTTGGATTTGTCCAAGGGCGTCATTTTTTCCAAAGGTGCCGGTTGCAATGCCTGCAGTGGGACGGGACTGGTCGGCCGGTTGGCGATTTTTGAAGTTGTGCAGGTGACAGAATCAATGAAAACCATTATTATAGAGAAAAGGGGCAGCGAGATTTTGCTGGGAGCGGAGCGGGACAAATCCGGCATCCTGACCATCAGGCAAGACGGCATTCTGAAAGCGCTCAAGGGTTTGACGACAATGGAAGAAATTGAAAGAGTGACTGAGGGCAAAAGCGCGCTGGAGGAAGAGCTTTAAATTGTGTAAATATTAATTTAAAACAGTATGGCAAACCAAACGATTATGATTGTGGAGGATGATTCTTTTGTGATGGATATTTATCAAACGAAGTTGTCACTGGAAGGTTTTGAAGTTGTCGGAGCCAATGACGGCAAAGAAGCGTTGAAAAAACTGGAAGATCCGCAGTGCAATCCAGACTTGATTTTATTGGATATTTTGATGCCCTATGTCGATGGTATGGAAGTTTTAAAAAAGATTAAGGAACAGGATAGATTGAAAAGTATCCCTGTGATTCTCTTGACTAATCTAAGCCAGAAAGAAGAGGTCGCGCAGGGCTTGGGTCTGGGCGCTTCGGACTATTTGATCAAATCTCATTTTACGCCGTCGGAAGTTTTGGAAAAAATAAAAAATGTATTTACCTAAAAAATAAAAATAACAAATAAAAAATCCTATGACGACAATACACATCGAACAGAAAATAAAGAGCTTGATGCGATTGGTTGGACAGCAGGGCGCTTCCGATCTGCATTTGGTAGTTGGTCGGCATCCGACCTTGCGAATTGATGGACGATTGATTCCATTGAGCGAAGAAGCGATTCTCACTCCGACAGATACCCAAGATATGTCAGATGTTTTGATGGGGGAGGATAATAAAAAGAAATTTTTGGCCGATGGACAATTGGATTTGTCATACAATTTCGAAGACAAAGTTCGCTTCAGAGTCAATGTTTTTTTTCAACAAGGCTATGTGAGCGTGGCGATGCGTCTTATTCCCAAAGACATCAAGCGACTGGAGGAACTGGGTTTGCCAGAATCGCTCTATGATTTTACCAAATTCAAACAAGGCTTGGTTTTGGTAGTGGGCCCGGTGGGACACGGCAAGTCAACCACGCTGGCGGCGCTCATTCAGGAAATAAATCACACGCAGGAAAAACATATCATCACAATTGAAGATCCGATTGAATATATCTATGAACAAGACAAATGTATCATTAACCAACGCGAAGTCTATCAAGACGCCAAGAGTTTTGAATCGGCGTTGAAATCGGTTTTTCGCGAGGATGCCAATGTTGTTTTGGTGGGTGAATTGCGGGATTTTGAAAGTATCAGCATTGCGATGACAGGCGCTGAAACCGGCCATTTGATTTTTGCCACTTTGCACACCAATGACAGCGCGCAAACGGTGGATCGAATTATTGATGTTTTTCCGTCGCATCAGCAAAATCAAATCCGGTCGCAACTGGCCAATGTTTTGATTGGCGTGGTGTCACAGCGCTTGATTACGAAAGTCGATGGTGGCCGAACGCCGGCAGTGGAAATTATGATCAAGAATCACGCCATTGAAAATTTGATTCGCGAAGACAAGGCCTATCAAATAGATAATGTGATTGAAACTAGTTTTGAACAGGGAATGGTTTCTATGGACAGGTCACTAGCTGAACTAGTGAGACGCGGAACGGTTTCACTGGACACCGCGCTTTCTTTTGCCAAGGAGCCAAGTAGTTTTCAGAAATTGCTCAACTAATTTGTTTCTTCTTTCGATTTTTTTGGTGTATAATAAGAGTAGGTAAAAATTTTAAATTTTAAATTTTAAATTTTAAATAAAAGTAAAAATAAAAGTAACCCCAGTTAAATAATCCTTGCCTGCCAGCCGGCAGGTGCCTAGGGGAAATTTAACGGGGTAAATAAAATGAGATTTTTTTTCAAGGCGAAAAATAAAAATGGGGAAATAAAAGAGGGGGCGATTGACGCAACCAGCAGCGATGCCGCTGTGGAGTTGTTGCAGAAAAATGGATTGTTTCCTTTGTCCATCAAAACAGAAAAAGAATCTGAAACATTGGAAAAAACATTTCTGAAATATTTTGATAAGGTTGACAGCAAAGAGCTGATGATTTTCTTTCGGCAATTAGCCATTCTCATCGAAGCCAAAGTGCCCATCATCGTGTCTCTCTCAGCCATCAAAGATCAGATGGAAAATGAATATTTTCAAGGCATAATTTCGGAACTGGTGGATGACATCCAAGACGGCTTGCCACTTTCCGACGCGATGAAAAAACACAAGGGTGTTTTTTCCAACCTGGCCATCAACATTGTGCGGGCGGGCGAGGTTTCCGGTAACTTGCGAAAATCAGTGGAATATATCGCTGACAATATTGAAAAAAATTATAACCTGACTACCAAGGTCAAGTCGGCAATGATGTATCCGCTGATCGTGATGGTGGTGTTTTTTGTCATTGCCTTCATTGTGGTCACTTTCATTGTGCCTAAATTGACTTTGATGATAAAAAGTATGGATGGCATTGAAATTCCCTGGTATACCCAAATCGTTATCAGTCTCAGTGATTTTATGAGTCAATATTGGTGGGCGATTTTGGTTATGATTATCGGTTTTTTTGGCGGACTAATCTATTATATCGGATCAGAAGAAGGTTCCAAAGAGTGGGATCAGATAAAAATCAAATTGCCAATCTTTGGCCGCATCTATCAATATTTGTATATCGCGCGTTTCGCGGACAATTTGGCGGTGCTTTTGGTGGGTGGCATTCCAATCATCCAGGCGCTGACGATTGTCAGTTCTGTGATTGATAATGTGGTGTATAAAGCTATTTTTCTGAAAGCGGCCGACGAAGTGCGCATCGGTGGCACAATGAGTGTTGTTTTGCACAAATTTCCCAATCAAATTCCGTCCATCGTGACGCAGATGGTGAAAATCGGCGAAGAATCCGGACAGATTGATTTGGTTCTGACGCAAGTGGCGAAATTTTATGAAGGAGAAGCCACAAATATGGCCAAAAACCTCTCCACTCTGATTGAACCGGTTCTGATGGTCATCATCGGTGTCGCCGTCGGCTTTCTGGCAGTTTCCGTGATTATGCCGATTTATAATATTGCGGGACAGTTATAGGAATTTTCAATTTTCAATTCACAATTTTCAATCAATGATCAATTTTCAATGAAACAATGTATAGATAAATATAATTTAGAAGACAGAACAGCGGTATTTGGCGAAAATATAATTGATCTTTGTAGGGAAATAGCGCAAACGCCAATAACAAGACCACTAATAAATCAGATAATGCGCTCCGGAACAAGCATTGGTGCTAATTATTGTGAAGCTAATAATGCCAGTTCCAAGAAGGATTTTAAAAATAAGATATTTATTTGCAAGAAAGAAACCCAAGAGACTAAATATTGGTTGCGAATGTTAGTAAAGAGTGAGCCTGATAAAAGAGATGACATAGCAATTCTCTGGAAGGAATGTCAAGAGCTTGTAATGATTTTTCAAAAGATTATCAATACCTGTAATGGCAAAACTGAGAGTCCGGCAATTGAAAATTTAGATAATTGAAAATTTATTGTAAATTGTAAATTGATCATTGTAAATTAAGAACTAGATTTATTTATAAAATTAAAAATTACAAAAATTAAAAATTAATAAAATATTTGAATTTTAGTATTATTTAGGATTTAGAGTTTAGATATTAGAAATTAAACTGGAATTGTGCTATAATAAAGAGAGTATTAAGAAACCCCTGAAGAACCCCCTGTATTTTTACATTAAAAAGTGGTACAATAGAA
>CAZMNQ010000025.1:0-11680 GCA_964567695.1 uncultured Bdellovibrionales bacterium | reverse complement strand
ATAAAATCCATCGTTAATGGATAATTTAAAAAATAAAATAAAAAACTTTAATTAAAAAAATAAAAATATGAAAATGCGTTTCAATCCTTTTGCCAGATTAAGTGTAACTATGCAATTCGTAACTTGGTTTCTGATTGTGTCTATGACCCCGTTGCTGTTTATTGTGTTTAAGGGACTTTCAACGGCCACAGTTCTTTTGCAAAATGAAATTAGCGGTCATCTAGAGGCGGTTACGCAGGCTAGAGGAGAAAATTTGAACACTTTTTTCTTGGGAACAGAACGAACCTTGCAAACTACGGCGACTAGTGCTGTTTTTAGAGATTTATTGACAGCCGATAGGTCTGCCGAAGATTATCAACAAAAATATGATAACGCTTTTCAAAAAATCCCGACATTGTTTGCCATAAACCAGGATGCTAAAGAAATTTTTATTTTAGATAGAAGTGGCAGGGTGGTGATTTCCAGTGACACTAAGGCAGTTGACACAGATCAGTCGTCAGACGCCTATTTTACTAATTTAGCTAATGGAGAAAAGGATTTTTATTTGAAAGATATTTATATTTCTGAAGAAACAGGCAATCCTGTCTTTGCTGTTTCAGTACCTATCAGGAACGATGCTCGGCAATTGATTGGTGTTTTGGTGGAGCAATTTGACGCAAGTACATTGTATTCCATTGCAACACAGGGCATTGCTTGGGAAAAAACTGGGGAAATATATTTGATTAATACTAAAGGTTTGATGGTTAGTCCATCTCGATTTGTCGAGAAGGCGGTTTTGTCTCAGGGGGTTCACAGTAAAAACGCTACGGATTGTTTGAGTAGCCTAAATAGAGAAGGTGATGGTCAAATAAAGAAAAGTATCAATAGCTCTGCTAGTGTTTTTGATAATTATCGAGGAGTTTCTGTTTTGGGAACCAATGCTGCTTTGCCAGGACTTGGGATGTGTATCTTAGCTGAGGTTGATGAGACTGAGGCTTTGGCACCAGTTATTTCATTGAAGGGTAAAATGGCATTATTTGTTTCGATTATGACTTTGATACTTTTGTTTTTAGCTTGGTATGCGGCGCGATCAACTGGAGAATCTATGCGGCGGCCAATTCGTGAGGCGTTGGAGCAATTGCAAAAAACTTCTACTTCTCTTATGCAATCGTCAGTGGAATCAGCTTCGATTGCCGGACAGAATGCTTCAATTGTTAAAAATATGGCTGAGGCCTCAACGGAACAATCCAAGCAGACGGGAGAAATTTCTCAATCAATGAGCCAGATGGCAGCAGCGATTCAAGAGATGTCTAATTCCACACAGGAAGTTTCAGCTATTTCTATTGATACTTCAAAAAGAGCCCAACTAGCTGGAGAGGCTGGAGAAAAATCACAAAAAAGTTTGATAGTAATTAAAGGAATGGCTTCTGATACGGCTAATAAGGTTTTGTCAATGGTAGAAAAATCAAATGCGATTGGAGAAATTGTAAATACAATTTCATCGATTGCCGGACAAACAAATCTTTTAGCTCTGAACGCGGCTATTGAAGCGGCGCGTGCCGGTGAGGCTGGGCGCGGATTTGCCGTGGTGGCGGATGAAGTTCGCAAATTAGCCGAGGAAGCAGCTAGTGCTTCCGCACAAATCAAACAACAGATTAAAGGGATGGCTGAAGAAATGAAGGACACCTCAGATGCGGCGGAAAAAGGCGTAGTTATAATGGATGATAGTGTAGAGATTATCAATCAGACTTTAGCGGGCATGGAATCGGCTGTGGCGGCAATTCAACAAGTGTCTTCCAAGATGCAAGAACTTTCAGCCAGTGCGCAGGAACAGTCAGCGGCCGTGCAACAGGTTTCTAAATCAATTGAATCCATCTCGGCAGTTTCTGAACAAAATGCTTCTGGTGCTCAGCAGATGTCAGCTTCCATTCAGCAGCAAGATGCTGCGACGAAAAGAGTTAGTGATGTCGCTACGCAATTACAGATGTTGGCGGAAAATTTGAAAAATGCATTAGATTCAAAAAAGGCTTAAAAATTAATCTTTAGAAACAAGCATGGGTGAAGAAAATAAAAATATAGCTCATCGTGAAAAAATTATTCAACTGGTTGTGTTTCGCTTGGATGAAGAAGAATATGCTATGCCCGTGGAGGATGTTCAGGTGGTGATTAATATGACGGAAATCACACCCGTTCCGAACAGCCCGAGTTTTGTAGCGGGCTTGATAAATTTGCGTGGCAAGGTTATTCCTGTTATTGATTTGGAAAAAAGATTTGGTTTGCAAAGAAATAATTCCAATATTGAATTAAAACATATCGTGGTTATTGATATTCCAAACTCTTCATTCGGGGTGATTGTGGATGAAGTCATTGAGGTGTTGCATATTTCAAAAAATGTGGTTCAGGCTAATCCGGAAGTTGTTAATAATAAAATCGGAGCAGAATATATAAAAGGAGTGATTGTTATTGGCATAGATGACGCTGAAGCAGACAAGGATGTTGCCGAGGCTGTTAAAAAGACTAAAAAGAGAAAGAAAGAGGATGGTTTGAAACAAAGAATTATGCTAGTATTGAGCTTGAAAGATATTTTTACTGAAAAGGAAAGGCAAGTAATGGAAAAGGTTTCTGAAAAAAAATCCAATGAGTCAGATAACGATTCGAAAAAGCCTGCAGATAAGCAATAAACTAATAAATTAATTAAAAAAAAGAATGGTTATATTTAGTGATGAGCAGTTGAAATTGGCGGCAAAAATGGGAGAAGAAGGCTCTGCTAGGGCGTTAACAATATTATCCAAACGAAATGTTGGCGTAAAGACGCGAAATGTGAAAGTAGTTCCATATGCGCAGGCGATGGAAGTTTTTTCAAAGGTCAAGGAGCAGTCAGTAGTTGCCTATACGCAGGCTATGACCGGAATCAATGGAATCAGTGTTTTGTCTCTAGAGCGTGCTGAGGCTTTGCGGTTAGTAGATTTATTTAATGGACGGCCGAATAATACGACCAAGGTGATGCAGGAACTGGATCGTTCAACAATTCGGGAAACACTGAATATTTTAGCTAATTCATATGCCACTGCACTGGTGAATAACAATGATGTTGCTCCGATTATGTTGGGCAGCCCAAGTATGATTACGCGAATGCACCTAGTGGCGATGGCAGAAAAAATAGAAGCTAACGCGCAAGATGGTGAGCGGGCAGTTATTTTTGAAACAGCCTTGTTCGTAGAAGATACTGATTTCAAAATAAATCTCTGCTTTTTCTTTCTGGCAAAAAACAAGGAAGAGAGTGGAAAAGCTAATAAATAAATTTTATAAAATAATTAATTAATCCAGTCAAATATTCGCTAAGCGCGGATTTTGGCGGGGTAAATAAAAAATATGGCTAAAATCTTGATTTCGGATGACAGTCAATTCATGCGTAAGATTCTTACGGATATTTTGACAAAAAATGGTTTCACTGATGTTATTGAAGCAGTGAATGGAGAGCAGTCCTTGGAAAAATTTAAAAGTGAAAAACCGGATCTGATGCTTCTGGATGTTATCATGCCGGAAAAAGATGGTGTTGAAGTGGCTAAAGAAGTTATACCGCAAGGCGCTAAAGTCATTATGATTTCAGCTGTGGGACAGGATGAAATTATCAAACAAGCAAAGGATTTGGGCGTGCTTGGTTATATTATCAAACCTTTTGAGGAAAAGCAGGTAATTGAAGAAGTTAAGAAAGCTCTCGCGTAAAAGTTAATTACTAGTATTTATAGAAAAGAGCAGATTTTTATTAGATGATAGAATTAATCTAAATTTTGTTTATGAAAGCGATTGTAATTGGCGCATCCTCTGGCGGTCCAAAAACGCTGGAAGAAGTTTTGATAAATTTGAAACCCGACCTAAATGCCATAGTTATTGTGATTCAACATTTGCCGCTGACATTTACGATTACTTTGTCAGAAAGATTAAAAAAATTGACAAAATTGCCGTTAAGTCTTTTGAAACACGAAGAGCGGATGGAAAAAAATCACATCTATATTGTTCCGGGAGATAAGCATTTTTTCATAGTCTCTCCGGATTATGAAAGTCGCTTAGTCGAGGCCTATGAATTGACCCGGCCATCTATTGATATGGGATTTACTTCAATTGCTGAGTGTTTTGGACCAGAAACGATTGGGGTTGTTTTGACGGGCATGGGGCATGATGGAACGCTGGGATCAAAAGCAATCAAGCAGGTGGGCGGAAAAGTAATAGTTCAGGACGAAGCTAGTTCTGTTGTTTTTGGAATGCCCAAGGCGGTTCAACTGGCCGGTTTTGCGGATGAGGTTTTACCTTTGGACAAAATTGCGCAAAGATTAGGTCAATTAACGAAAAAATAAGCATAGATAATATCCCATTAAATTAAACAGCCCGACTAGGATTATGGTAGATCAGGAAAAATATAAAGAATTATTTTTATCTGAAAGTCAGGATCACCTGGACAGTCTTGATGCTGGACTGGTAAGGCTTGAAAAGGACATGGGCAATCAGAGCATCGCCAAGGAATTGATGATGCATTCGCACACGCTCAAAGGTATGGCAGCTACTATGGGTTATGGAGAACTTAGCAATCTGGCGCATAGTTTCGAGGGCATGGTGGAAAATATTAAAAATAAAATTTCCAGTGGCGGGATAGATATGCTTTTTGGAGCGGTTGATGAATTGCGCAGATTAGTGGGAGAAACAATGAATATTGAGAAAGAACAATATGCCGCCAATCCATTGGTGGATAAGGTTGGAGAGCTAGAGGATGTGGATAAAAAAAATGAAAAGGATATTATAGAACAGCCGGAAAATTTTTCACAAATTAAGGATGTAAAAGTTCGCGCGGAAAAATTGGACGCATTGGTTGAACTGGCGGCTGAATTGATGGTTAATAAATTGCGTTTGCAAACGGTCAAAGAAAAAGTTTCTGCCTATCTTTTTACAAAGCAAAATATAGAAAATAATATAACTGAAGCTGAAAATAAGCGAGATGATGAGGTCGAGACTTTTTTTTCTGAAGTTCTTGATAGCCATAATCAACTTATAAGCGAGCTGCAATACCAAGTCCTACAATTGCGGCTGACTCCCTTGGATCAGGTCTTCAATCGTTTTCCTCGGATGATTCGGGATTTGGCTACGCAAGAAAAAAAGGAAATAGAATTTTTTATGGAAGGTTCCGAATTGGAATTGGATAGGAATATCTTGGATATTTTGGGTGAGCCGCTGATTCATTTGTTGAGAAACGCAGTTGACCATGGCATTAAAAAGAAAGGCAAAGTAACATTATCAGCTAGGCGGGTCAAGGATCACGCAGTTATTTCCGTGCGCGATGATGGGGATGGCATTGATTGGAATAAGATTGATGAGATGCGTGGAAAAAATAAAAATTATTTGAGTCGTGAGGAGTTTTTGTTTTCAGGCATTTCTACCTCAGAACATGTGACTGAAGTTTCCGGACGAGGCATTGGACTTTCGGTTGTTAAAACAAAAATAGAAGAAATTGGCGGCAGAGTTGAGATTGAATCAGAGCCAGGTCAGGGCACCACCTTTTTGCTTCATCTGCCAGTTTCATTAGCTATTATAAAAGCCCTGTTAATACGAGTCGCTGATAAGACATATGCCTTGGCAATTACCAATGTCAGCCGATTGATAGATATAAATTCCTTGGAAAAGAAAAGGCAGGCTGATCAATTTGTGGCTGTGATTGACGGAGAAAGCATCCCATTATTGCGATTGGATAGAGTTTTCAATTCGAGCACCAAAGATATATCAGAAGAAGATGTTTCCAAGGGAGTTGTTGTTCTATCGCAGCTTAAGGATAAAAAAATTGGTTTAATTGTAGATAGCGTTGAAACACAGCAGGATATAATTGTTAAGTCATTAAATAAGGCTGTCCGCAAAAAAGGTTATTTTTCCGCAGTCACTATTTTGGGCGATGGTCAGCCAGTTCTGATTGTAGATTTGGAGTCAATAATTCTAGCGTATTAGAAATTTAATATAAAAAAATGAGCAAATATATCATCACAAGTGAACGATTATCCAAATTTGAAAAATTGGCCAAAGCAGGAGCGGCTCAAGCATCGGTCTCGTTGGCGGCCATAGTTGGGCAGGAGGTTGTTGTTTCGGTTGTGGAAAATAGAATCTCTTTGCCGGAAAAATTATATCAGGATATTGGAGAAGCAGAGGATATGTTTACCGTGGTGATTTTTCGCATTGACAATGCCTTAAATGGCTTTGCTATGGTGGTCTTTCCGGAAGGGGAAAGCACGCGGTTGTTTGAAATATTGGCTGATAATAAGAAATGCGAAGAAACATCAATCATTAAAGAGATTAGTAATATTATCACGGGTTCTTTTTTGACCGAAATCTATAGGGAGGTAAAAGTAAGTATGATCCAGTCGGTGCCAAATATCGCGACAGATATGATAAAGGCAACGATGGACGAAGTGATGGCTGAGATATCACAGAAATCAGAGAATGTCTTAGTTTTTGAGGCAGAGTTGATTATTAATCCTCATAGTATCAGCAGTAAGTTATTTTTGTTGCTGGACACTGATTCGGCTGAAAAATTATTAAAAAAATTATAAATAGTATATAATTATGGCAACTGTTTCAATAAATACAGGAGAATTATTCGTAGGCGATCATAGTTATATCCTTGAGGCGCCGGGAATCGGTTCGTGCGTGGCGGTGTGTCTATATGACGCAAAAAATAAAAATGGCGGATTGGCGCACATAATGTTGCCGACTGATAAAAAAGATCAGGAAAAAAGGCAGATTTTGGTGGTTGGCAAGGATGATAATATTAAAGACCGATCATTTCATTATGCTGATACGGCCATCGATAGATTAGTCGAGGATCTGGGAGCGGTTGGAAGTTCTCCTGATAAATTGACAGCTAAAATTTTTGGCGGATCGGAAATGTTTTCCTCCTTAATTAGCAGCAAAAGGAGTGTGGGAGTTAGGAATATTGATTCGGTGCGGGAAAAACTAAAAGAATTGGCCATACCGATTATAGCGGAAGATGTCGGTGGAAAGGTGGGCAGATCGGTAAAATTTTTTCTTGAAAATGGTGAAACGGAAATTCGTAAAAGAATATAGCCTCAAAGAATTATTTCTAGCATTTAATTTGATAAAAATATTTTAAATGGTAATCAAAAATGAAGATATGGCTTGCGGGACGAGTGGGGTTTTGGAAAAAAAGACTGATTTTGCTGTGGCTAATTTGCAAAAAGAGCTGGATGAAACAAAGATAAAATTAACTATTTCAAATAATTTATTGCAAAAAAGGCGCTATGAATTGGAAGCGCTGAAATCTTTGAGTGATGAACTGACCGACATTATTGATTTGGAGCAAGCTGTGGATATTGTCAACAGATATTTGTGGGAAATATTGGATTATAGCGTGGCCGCCTATATGATATTTGATCCGACGGATAAGGTTTTTGACTGTCGAGTTTATTTGAAAGAGTCTGTTAGCGAGAGATATTTGGATGTGGCAGAACATGAATTGATGGTCTATATTGCTCTCAATGCGCAATCAGGCGTTTCGGCTTTTGCCAAAGATATCATTGATAAGAATGAAAGAGTCACAATGAAGAAATTTGGTCTTTCGGAAAAAGTTGATGGCAGCGTGCAGCCAAAATCCGGATTCATCATATCGCTTGGCATAGGCGATAAAACTTTAGGGGCGTTATATATATCTTCTTCTAAGGACAATTTATATACTACTGACGGCGAGCAAGAATTGGTGCGAACTATGGCATCGATTGCTTCAATTTCGATTGCGCGCTTGCAGGAAATGATCAATTCACAGCATTCAATGAATGAGTCCTTGGTAGAAAGCTTGAATAATGGCGTGATTATGTTTGACGCGGAGCAACGAGTTATTTTGATGAATCCGGCTGCGCAGAAAATGACCGGCTTGATGCGGGAGGGATATTCCGTGACAGAACTATATTCCTTATTTCCGAATATAAAATTAAAGGATATGATTGAAAAGTCTATCAAGACTGGCAAGGTTATGCATATCGAAGGGGCACAAGTATCCAGGTTTTTTTACGAAATTTATGTTTCCCCGGTGCGGGATTTCAAAAAGAGAATTATTGGCGGTTCCATCATTATTCACGATGTCACTCATTTAAAGGAAGTGGATAGGATGAAAACAGATTTCGTTTCGGTTGCTTCCCATCAATTGCGAACGCCACTGACGGCGATTAATTGGTATACGGAAATGCTTCAATCTGGAGATGCGGGAGATCTGAATCAGAAACAAAGAGATTTTTTAGCCGAAATTTATAAAGGCGGTGTGCGCATGGTGCAGTTAGTTAACGATCTTTTGAATGTTTCCCGCTTGGAAACCGGGCGGCTGAAAATTGATCCGAAGTTAACTGACTTGGTGGAGTTTATTGAGGATGTTATCCATGAATTGGAAGTATGGAGCAAGGGAAGAAAGTGCGGGGTTATTTTTCAAAAGCCAAAAAAGAATCCCTCCAAAATTGCTATTGATTCTGTTTTGATGCGTCAAGTTATTCATAATCTAATTACCAACGCGGTGCGATATTCTCCAGCCAACGGTGAAGTTGTGATTAATCTCTTGGAAAAAGGTGAAAAATATTTGGTCAGTGTGGCCGACCAGGGAATCGGAATTCCCAAAGATGCCCAAGGGAAGATTTTTCAAAAATTCTTCCGAGCCGATAATGCGCGAGCAGTGGAAGGAGAAGGGTCTGGCATTGGTCTTTATATCGCCAAAATGATTATGGAAGCTTCTGCAGGCAGGCTTTGGTTTGTTTCCCCAACTTTAAAAAAGAAGGGAATAAAAGGAGGAGCGGAGGGATATGGAACAACTTTCTATGTAACAATTCCAAAACATGGAATGGCCGCGCATGAGGGCGAAAGAGGATTAGCAAGTTAATACTATTTATTTTTTTAAAATACTCTTATGAAAAAAATATTAATTGTCGAGGATGAAGATTCATTGCGAAAAGCTTTGGCCGAAAAATTTCTGGCTGAAAAATTTGAAGTTCTTGAAGCGGTCAATGGCGAGGATGGTCTGGCGAGCGTTGAAAAAAACAATCCGGATTTGATTCTGCTAGACATCATTATGCCCATCATGGACGGCATGACGATGCTTAAAGAACTTAGAAAGACCAAATTTGGCAAGGATGTGCCCGTCATAATCCTGACCAACAGCAACAACGACGACAGCTTGTCCGAAAGTTTGGCCAGCGGAGCCTATGATTTCTTAATAAAATCAAATTGGAAGATCCAAGAAGTGGTGGATAAGGTCAAAGAAAGATTAGGAGCTTAATATGCTTTTCAATGTTTTGTATATGTTTATTTTAATACATACTTTAATACTTACTTCAATAAGTACATGAAACTAAAAGACAAAAACACAAGAAAAATCACCCGTGTCGGTAAAACCAGTTTGGCCGTAACTTTGCCAATCGAAACAGCTCGCGAATTGGGTTGGAAAGAAAAGCAAAAAGTCACCGTGAAAAAAGTGCGGGGCGGGGTGTTGATTAAGGATTGGAAGAAGTAAAAACATACTGCGAGGCTTTACAAGTTCAAAAAAGTATGCTATAAATAGGACAAGCAGTTGAAGCTAATAAACCAAAACCAATAAGGAGGTGCACCTTGAAAATTGAATCAAGATTAAGCTATTTGCATCTCTCTTGGAGTTGGTGCAAAAGGTGGAGAAACACATCAGTGGCAATTATATATCTCGCTGCAGCGCATGTCTTTGATGGCGTGTATGGTTTTGTTAGTGCGAAATATAATTACCTTGATGCGATGAGTATTATGTTTTTTATTCTGACAATTGTCTCTGTCATCGCTGTTCTATCTCATGCTTGGGTCAAGGAAAGATTCGGCTGGGATATATTGGAGCTTGATGAGCTGAATCATCTCGGTGATTTACAGTACATACCACCAAGTGAAAAATGGGAAAGATTTAAAAGATGGATAATGCGCAGGAGGCTAATCGGTATTTTCCTATGTGGGTCAATTGTTATTGGTCCACCAGTAGTAACGGTTCTGTTGCGTAAGCCTAAAAGTTTGGCTGATAATATATTCTATATTTTTTCTGGAACACTTTTGTCGGTAGTATTTTGGGTCACATCCTGGAAAGGATTTTGGACAACTTGGGATTTATGCATAATACCCGCTATTCATAAGTGGATAGCTTAACTAATTGGAGGCAGAGATGAAGAATATATCACTTTTGTTGCAAGAGGCTCAGGAATTTTATGCGATGGGAACGGAATTTGGATTTGCTAATCCGCAATCTATGTCCGGGGGAGACTATAATGGGAAGGAGGCTCTCGTTAACGGGATTAAGACGGTAGATATGACTCGACTTGATTATCTTGATCTGGGTCAAAGTCCTGAGATAAAGGGCATAATGAAAGGATGTATCGAAAGGTACATAAGTTGTCCCACCTCCCAGATGGCTCTGAAGTCAGAGTCCACGGTGCATCTTGAACGGGCACTCGCCGAGTTTCATGGAATGGCGGATAGTGTTATCTACTTAAGCGGGTATTGCGCGAATGAAAGCGTAATACAGGCGCTTGCATTAAGAATGAAGACCTCTCATCTGGGTCCGTATGTTGTAGAAACGGACATGGGAAAGAAAACGAGGAATATACCTACAGAATTCTTTGTTGATGACGAAACGCACTACTCCATCATAAACGCAATAAAGTTTGCCAAGATGAAGGTGAAAGATGGTTGTTTGTTTCATCGCTTTCCAACGGCAGATTATGGGAGACTTACTGAGCTCCTTGATAAATCCAAGGAGGAGCTTGGGGACAGATCTATTCGTATCATCGTAAGCGACACTATATCTTCGATGTCCGGACGGGTTTATGATGTACCTGCTCTTTGTCAGATTGCAGAGGATTATGATTGTTTCCTGTATCTTGACGAGGCTCATGCCATAGGAACGGTTGGTGAGCAGGGCAGAGGAATTGCATCGGAGATGAAGGACTTTGAGAGATATAAGAATCGTCTCATTATAATGGGGACACTCACGAAGGCTGTAAGCCAACTGGGTGGGTATGTTGTAGTCCCAGATGAGCGACTCAGTTGTTTTCTCAGAGCTTGCAGTCCTCAATACATTTTCTCAGCCCCTCTGTCGCCGTGGATGGCCGAAGCTGTTATACAGATAATTGACTTAATTCGTAGCGATTATGGTAAAGCAAAAAGGGAGTTGCTTACCAATGTTTCAGCGTACATGAGGGAATCTCTGCAAAAGGCTGGCTTTAATACCTTGGGTTCTGAGAGTCAGATAGTGCCGGTGCTCATAGGAAAAGAGAGTGATGGTATAAAAACCAAGGCTTTCTTGGAGGCGGCCGGCTTTACACCCTCTTTGTTTATTTGTCCCGCAGTTCCTAAAGACGAGTCAATTCTGAGGTTCTCCCTGTGTTCTGACATAACATGTCAGGAGGTGGACAGCGTGGTCAGGCTTCTTTTGCAAGCTCGTGGCCTGTATGGTTTTTAACGCGCTACCGATGTAGACCGACAAATTCGTTAACACATGAAAATGTGCTATAATGAATTTGTCGGTTTTTTATTTTTTTAAAATTATGGAAATTTTATTAATTGTTTCAATTCTTATTTCAGGCATTATTAATTTAAGTTGTGATTATGAAACCCCTGAAGAACCCCCTGTATTTTTACATTAAAAAGTGGTACAATA
>CAZMNQ010000024.1:0-11740 GCA_964567695.1 uncultured Bdellovibrionales bacterium | reverse complement strand
TTTCTATTGACAAAATGGGTAAATTGCTTTATATTAAATTGACATTCATGATGTTTAAGTAGTATTAAATTCTTTATATTTAAAGCTTAAAATAATAAATATATGAGAAAGAAAATTTTTTTATGTGGACCAATGAGAGGTGTTCCGAGAAATGTGTCGCTTGGATGGAGAAAGTTAGCAACTAAATATCTTTCCAAAAAATTTGACGTAATTCATGCAATGCGAGGACGAGAAAAAAAAGAGACTTTCACTGATTCACGAGCAGCTGTAATTCGTGACCTTAACGATATTAAAATAGCCGATATCATATTGGTTAATGATACAATTAATAATTGTAGTATGATAGGCACCTCTATGGAGGTGTTTTTTGCATACCAGCTAACTAAGCCTATAATAATATTTGGTAATACTCATGATAAAGATTATTGGCTAAATTATCATTCGCATTTACGCGTAAGCAATCTAAAAGAAGCATGCAAGGTTCTAAATGAAATGTTTTCCTAATTTATGATTCCATTGTACAAGCCGAATATTGAAAAGAAGGAAATTAAAGCGGTTTTGCGTGTTTTAAGATCTGGAAAATTAAGTCGAGGAAAAGAAATTGATAAATTTGAAAAAGAATTTGCAATTTATACAAAACAAAAATATGCCGTGGCAGTTAATAGCGGAACAAGTGGGTTGCATTTAGCAGCCAGATCTATAGGATGGAAAAAAGGTGATGAAGTTATAACCACTCCTTTTAGCTATATAGCATCAGCGAACGTGTTGCTATTTGAAGGGGTTAAACCTATATTTGTAGATATTGACCCATTAACTTTAAATATTGATGCTAACAAGATCGAAGAAAAAATAACAGCAAATACCAAAGGGATTCTATTAGTTCATACATTAGGATTGCCAATTGAATTAGATAGAGTTAGTGAATTAAAAAGAAAATACAAACTGCGGATAGTTGAGGATGTTTGCGAAGCAATAGGAAGGCCGACCAATACTTTCAATGTAACAAAATTAGGTGATATTTCTGTATTTGGATTTCATGAGAATAAGCAACTTACTACTGGCGGTGAGGGAGGAATGATTACGACTAATAGTTATCTGCTTGCTAAAAAATGTCGTTCAATGAGAGATCAGGGCAGATCCTTTAAAAAAAATTGGATAAATGATGTTATTCTCGGTTTTAATTTCAGAATGACGGAGATGCAAGCAGCTTTCGGTAGAACTCAACTTAAGTCTCTTGATAAAGCTCTCAAAAGAAGAAATGAAATAGCCAAAAAATACTCTTATTTTCTAAAAAAAGTAGATGGGATTGTTACTCCAGATACCTTAAGCCGCAACGAAAGAAGTTGGTTCGCGTATTTTATTCTATTCAAGAAAGCACTTAATAGAAATTTAGTTTATGAATCTCTTTATAAAATGGGAATCTGTTCAAGCATTAATTGTTTTCCTCCCATATATAAATTTCCTATGTATGTAGATTATAGAGGCGGATGTTATAAAAATACGGAAGGAATATCAAAAAGAATACTCGTGCTACCAATCTATTATAAAATGACCAATGGGCAAGTGAAACTTGTAACCGATAAAATAAAGGAAATTTTAAATAAATAACCATGTATTCATCAGAAACATTTTATACAAAATTTGCTGGATCGTATGCGGAATATGCTTTGACAAAAAACTCTTATTTATCAGCCATTGATGAATTTGTTATAAGAGAATCAAAAAATTCGGCAAAAATGATAGATATTGGATCTGGTAATGGAATAAGATCTAAAAAAATTGCTGATTCGATCAAAGTTTCAGAGCTTACATTGGTTGATAATAGTCATGGGATGGTATCTCTATTAAAAAATATTGAAAAAGCATCAGTAATATTGGATGATATTTCCAATGTGAAATTTAAATCTAAAGATAAATTTGAAATAGTAACTTGTTTGTGGAATGTGATAGGGCATATACCAACAATAGAAGAGAGAAGTATTGCAATGAAAAATATCAGGGAGTCATTAATGCAGGATGGTCTTGCTTTTATCGATGTCAATAATAGATATAATATATCTGAATATGGTCTTAGGAATGTAATTAAAAATATATTCAAAGACATCATTCTCCGAAGAAAGACAAATGGGAATTTTGAATTAAAAGTTCGAACAGATAGAGAAATAATAAAAACAGAAGTGCATATTTTTAATCCGTTTGAAATGAATAGATTAATAAAATCTTCCGGGCTTAAAATTATCAAGAGGCAAATTATAAATTATCAGACCGGGAAGAAATGCAGGAGTATTTTAGGTGGTCAGTTGGTTTATAAGTTATCAAGACTATGAAAAAAGTTTTGTTTATTACATCATTATATTATCCTCATGTTGGAGGAATTGAAACAATGATAACCGAATTGTCTAAATTTTACCGCAGTCAAGGTATCAATTCGGTTATATTAACTAAAAAGTGGCCGACCACATTGCCTAGTCACAGCTATTATAATGGCGTGGAAATATATAGAGTAATAAGCGCTAGAAAAAAAGAAGAATTTTTTGAATTGATTAAATGGTTAAAAAAGAATGATTCGAAAATAAAAGCGGATATCGTTCATATTATAGGAGTTAGAAGGCCGTTGCCACTCATTGGATTGATGTTGGGTAGGCTCTGGAATGTTCCGGTTATATCAACTATAGCCGGAGGTGATATACCAGACAAATATGATCCGCAACCAGGTATAATTTGGGAAGAAGGAAAAGAATTAATCCCAAATGTTCTAAGACAATCTGACGATGTAAACTGTGTATCCAAATATCTAGGTCGTGATTTAAAAAAGCTATTGCCTGATATTAAAAAAATCGGTACACTTTATGCTGGTATAGACCTCTCAATTATCAATAAGGCTAAAAAAGAAAAAATTAATAATCAGTATATTTTTTCTCTAAGAAGATTAGATCCATCTAAGGGTATTGATATTCTTATTAAGGCCTACAATTTAATTAAAAATAGATTTCCAAAATTATATCTAGTTATTTCGGGGGAGGGACATGAAGAGCAAAAATTAAAAAAGCTTGTTGCTAAATACCATTTAAGCGAGAGAGTGATTTTTACGGGCACTGTTAAATTTAAAAAAGGAATAGTCTTTCTTAAAGGAGCTATTTTGACAGTAGTTCCCTCATTGTCAGAGGGTGGAGGTCTAGTTAATATAGAAGCCCAAGCGGCAGGATGCCCTGTGATTGCAAGTAGGGTTGGTGGCATTCCTGAATATGTAAAGGATGGTAAAAGCGGAGTTCTATTTGAATCTGGTAATTATAAAGAGTTAGCGAAAAAAATTTCACAAGTAATTGATGACAAAAGATTAAGAGAAAAGATCATCAAAGGTGGTTATGAGTACGCTAAATCTTTTGATTGGAACAAATTAGCTCCTCAATATATAGAATTATATTCAAAAAATATTAATAGATACAAGAGTAGTTCAAGTTTTAATCCGTGGTCTGATCTAACATCAGATCTTTGGAATAAATTAAAAAATTAACTATGAAAAATATAACGGAATTATTAAAAAATTACGATATGATTGAGACATATCCAATAAATCTTCTTCGTGAATCTAGTGATAATAGGGTTTTTGTCATCGGTGAAAAAAATAAAAAGATTCTTAGGGTCAGCAAAAGACTGCCGGTCGAAGATATCAAATTTGAATACGAAGCCATTAAATATCTTTTTGATAACGGAATTCTTACTTCCAAACCAATAGAAACCAGGGATGGTAATTTTTACACTCTAATTAAAGGCAATATTGCAGTTTTATTTGATTTTTTAGATGGTAAGAAAATTGACATAAGCAAGAATTGTATTCCAAATCAAACTCAAGCATACAATGCCGGCAAAAACCTAGGGATTATGAGCAATATAGCTTTCAAATTTACATCATCCTCAACAAGAAAACGTAATATTTTTTCCGAACTTAAAAGAGCAATTAAACTTTCTAATGTTTTTATTAATCAATTTAAAGGAGGAAGAGAATTTATTAGTCAAGCAAAAGAAGCCATTGAATTTGGCAAAAGTCAAAATGAAATCATGGGTCTTATCCATAATGATTATAGACCAAGCAATGTCTTTTTTAATAATAATGATGAATTTGTTGGTATTATTGATTTTGACTGGAGTTGTATAGGTCCTCTTATTAAAGACCTTGCTTTAGCTGTAGTAGAATGGTCGTTTCCTGATGGAGCAACCAAACCAAATTTCAAGATATTCAATTCATTTTTAGAAGGATACAACTCTGTTGCTGTTCATAAATGGGTCAAAGATGAGAGATTATACTCGTGGATTAAATTTGCTACTCTATCTGATGCCTCCACGTATTTTTGCGATTTAGCAAATGATTCCAAACTGAACAAGAAGATCATAAATTCGTATATGTATCAAAAATATCTCTTCTTCTCCAAGATTTAATATTATGAAACCATATCTTTATTTAAGTGGATTAAAAAACCTTGTTAATGAAATTACTGGATGTGAAGTTGTACATATTGGGATAAGACCATATGGTTTTCATGCCGGAAATGCTATGGCGCTTATAGTTTATCCTTATTTGCTTTGTAAGTATCTTGAGGATTATGGTAAAGCCCCTAAAATACAATTTATTATTTCAATAAATGATTGGGAGCAAGACGCTCTAGATGGTCCAGATTATCGGAAATACCCATTTAATATATATCCAAAGAACACTTCGTTGCAATTTACTCCTGATGAAAGTGGTTGTTGCAAATCTACTGTTGATCACTGGCAACCAATGATAGAAAATAATTTAAACAAAATTAAAAATAGATTTAAAGAAATTTCTTTTAAATTTGTTAGAAATTCTGAACTAATTTCATATCCTTATTGTGAAAAACTTTTAATAGAGACGATTAAAAATCCAAAAGATCAACTAAAAATACTGAAAAAATACTCCGGGAAAGATGCATTGGACGAACCTGTTTCATACGCAGGTGTTATTTGTCCAAAATGCAGAAGATCTCATGGCAAAACAACGGTTGTAAAAAATAATTTGATACAATGGAAATGTTCCAATTGTGGCACAAGAGCAAAGGACACTTTTAAAAATTTTCAATATTGGTGGTATCATAAACCTATGTTAATCGCTAGGATTAGAATATTTAAGATTGATATAACATTAAGCGGAGGGGATCATTTTAGTGAAGAAGACTTTAAAATAAGAGAGGCTTTAATTAAAAAATATTCGCCAAAAACTAAGGAGCCAAAAATGATATTCACACCGACTGTCGTTGCTTTAAACGGTGAAAAAATGAGTAAAAGCAGAAATAATATTGCTTTTGCGGATATAAAAAAACTTATTTCAGCTACTGCTAATTTCGATGATAAGAATTTTTATATTACGCAAGACTTAATTTTAGATAAATTAGATGAAAAAGATTATAGTAGTATTTTCTAATCCATTTGGGTATGGTCCAACTGGAAACGCTATACCAATCCTGAGAAGTCTTTTAAAAAAAACAAAAGATACTGATATTATTTTCGCTGGAAGTGGTCTTTGTATGGAAATAACTTCAGAGATTCCTGTCAAGAAAGTCTATTTAGATGAAAGAAATGAGGATCAAATAAAAAAATACCTTTGCAATTTGGATTGTCCTTTTGTAATTGGAACGCAAAATAGATTTTGTATAAAAGCAGCCAAAAAATTAAATATACCCTGTTCATTTGTGGATGTTCTAGCCTGGTTTTGGAAAAAAATACCAGAAGATCATCTTCTGGCAGATGAAATATTCTGGATAAAATTTCCAAATGTAAGAGATAAAATACCAAAAAATCAAGGAAATATTCATATAGTATCTGGTATAATCAGTACTTTTCCTCCAGTAATATCAAAAAAGAAGCGTTTAATAATTCATATCGGAGGAGCAAAGTATCCACTATCAAACGAAATTCCTTATTCATACTTAAATTTGATTGCAAAAGCGTTAAATATGTTTAAAGTAGGTAAATATTTTGATCATGTTATTGTTGCTGGAGGTTCGGAGGCTATCCATTATTTGAAGCAAAAAGTAGAAAATAAAAATGTGATTTTGGTGTCACTAGCAAAAGAGAAATTTATTCAAAAATTAAATCGGTCTATACATATAATGACAACAGCAGGAGTATCTTCTACACTGGAATCATTTTCATTGGAAGTACCAACATCATTTTTACTTCCTTTAAATTTAAGCCAAGTGGCACTACTAGATATTTTAATAGAAAGCAATAGTGCTCCTAATTATTTACAGTGGGATGATTATGTAAAAATAGATAAAAATTTAAGGAATATGACAGAGAAAGATACTATAAAAAAAATAAATGCATATGCAAGCATTGTAGACAATGATAAAAAATTAAGTAGTAAATTTGTTGATGATTTTAATAATATGGCAACATCGATTCCAGATAATTTAAAACAAATTAAACTAATAAAATATATTGGTGAATCTGGTGCTGATGAAGTCGTCGATATTTTAATTGAGAAATGGGGATTGTTAAAAAAAATAAACGGGTGAAATAAGTAAGAAAATAAGGGTTTAGAATTTTGTTATAGAGTTACCGGTAAAATAGGAGAAAAAATAGTAAAATAGTGGTTTTTTTGAATATTGATAACAGTTTTTTTGCAATTATCTCTGATTTTTTTATTTTTCCGATTTTTGTGGTAAAATAAACGCATGGGTAAAAAGAAAATAAAAAATCAACCAAGGCCGTTTTTAGGGGAAAATAACTGATAATATATGGAAAATTTGTATGTATCATTAGACGAAGCTAGGGAAGAAATAAAAAAAGGTGGAATGATGTTGAACTAAGAAAAAAGTAGGTAAGTTTAAAAAATGCTTTATTATAGCTAAAAATTATCCTACAACTTGACAAAGCGCAGAAAGAATATACAATGTTAATCAAGAAGGGGGAGACTGTCCCTTGACAAAAATCAGAAAAGAAAGGAGGTGAAAGACAGGTGAAAAGGGACCTTAGTAAGTTTGCTTTTTGGGGGAGGAATGATGCGCCGAGAATCAGCTCTTTCCAGCTGTTCTGGAAAAAACCGCAATCCAAGAAGATCAAATCGCATCTGCAGAAAGATCAAAGAAGCACGGCTACTCTTGGTTGTGCGAGCAGTTGCAACTGCACTCCGTAAAAACACGGAAACAAATCCAAAACTATGGGCACTCTTCAGAGAAGGAGTGCCTTTTTTAAAAGGAGGATAAATGTATGAAAGAAAAAAGGGGTTTTGGTTTTCAGTGGCACTTAACGGAGCGATGCGATCAAAAATGTAAACATTGCTATTCAGTTGCTGAACAAAAAAATCATTTGGTCAAAGAAGCGCTTAGTGTAAAACAATGTTTCAAGATTGTCGATAAAATTCTGATGTTCTGCAAAAAAACTAAGTGTTATCCTGGAATTAATATTTCAGGTGGAGATCCGCTTCTTGTTGACTATTTTTGGGATATTGCGGAATATCTCAAGAAGAAAGGACTTAAATTCTCAATCTTAGGAAATCCGTTTCATCTTGATAAGGCAACTTGTGACAGATTGGTAAATTTGGGATGTGAAAGTTACCAGATGTCTCTTGACGGATTAGCGAAGACCCATGACTTAATCAGAAAAAGAGGTTCTTTTCGAGCAACAATTGATGCAATTGAATTGCTGAAATCAGCGGGGATTAGAGTTGCAATTATGAATACGATTTCGGCGATAAATTTTTCTGAACTCAACAAGCTTATTTGGCTAGTGACCGATCTGAGAGTCGACTTATTTGGGTTTGCTCGCTATTGTCCAACAAGCTCAAATTTACTTAACATGATTCGGCCACCAGATTACAGAAATCTGCTGGAAGAGGTTTGGGAAACTTACTCCAGTCTTTCTGATAATAAAACAATTTTTTCTCTCAAAGAGCATCTTTTCAAACTGCTTTTATACGAGAAGGGATTGTTTAAGCCATCCTCTAAACAAATTGTGGTCGATGGTTGTGGTTGTGGTATTCGCCATTGTGCAATTTTGCCTGATGGGCAAGTTTTTGCATGTCGTCGGTTCGTTAGTCCTGTAGGCAATTTAAACACATCGACTATGGAAGAAATTTTCTTTGGCGATGAGATGGCGAAGTATAGACAAATCGAAACTTTGGAAGGTTGCAAAGATTGCAAACTTCTCTATTGTTGTCGCGGTTGTCATGCAACATCTTATGGGGCCTTCGGAAGTTTTTTCGCGAAAGATCCACAGTGCTGGAAACTACCCTAGTGAAATTTATAAGGAGAGGATTATATGCCTATCCTTAATTTCAAAAACAGGAGGATAATGTTATGGCAAATATTTTGTTTATTCAACCTTTCGATTTTCCGAATTTTCTGGGACAAAAAAAGCGAAAAAGATTTTTAATTTCACGCGCTCAGTTTGAGGTCGGATATCAAGTTCCAGTTGAACATGATTTTTCTGTCCTTGATCTGAATTTGGCAATTCGTCAAAAAGGATCTATCCCTAAAGCTATAGAGGAGGCTACTCAAAGTTTAAATCCAGATTTAATTTTCTTAACCTACCCGTCTTTTCCTCAGGGAGAACAAGTGGCGCTGGTGTTGCGTTGTCTTACTAAAGTGGCAAATATTCCTGTTGTTATGGGTGGCGGTGCAATATCGCTGGTAAAAGATGCTCCCTTGCGCTGGTGGCCCGACATGAATATTTCCTGTTGCTATAGTGGATTTGGAAAACAAATTTCTACTATAATCCAAAGTATTGTGACAGGTAAAAACCAAAATCTTCCAGGTGTTTTCTGGGCTGGAGAAAAACCATCGGAAAAGGGGAATCTGAGGGAAAGATTGATCGATTTCTATAAACCGGAAGATCTATATTCAGCGAGGGGTAGAATTGATTTTTCTGGCTATGTGGATGACATTAGAAGAGTTGGTTTCAATCCGTGTGCGGTTATTGAACTAACTCGTGGGTGTCTCCATCGGTGTTCATTTTGCGCAATCAATCGGGAAAACTTCGGTTTCTTTTCTCGTTCTCCAGAAATCGTCATACATGAGATTGAATATCTTGTCAACATGGGGATAACTTCTTTTCATTTTACCGATCCGACATTTGGATTGGCAATCAAAAAGACAGAGGAACTCGTTGAGACAATGGTATTGCTTCAAAAGAAACATCCTAAAAACAGGTTTGAAATTACAACAAGAGTGGATATTATATCAAGAAAAAATGCTTTACTATTTCGTAAAGCAGGAGTGGTAAGATGTGATCTCGGTATGGAAACGATGTCAGAAATGGAGCTGGCATCCGTTCATAAAGGTTTTAAGAGGGAAAAAATCCGAAAGGCAGTTAGATATTTAGCTGAAGTTGGGATTGAGACAAAGCTTTTTCACATTACATTTCCTCAAAAAATCTCGATTCCTACAATTGAGTTTCTGCTCGAACTTTCCCGAAGTAGAGTTCCATTTTTAGTGCAGAGCGCATATCTTAGGGGCATACCAAATCCCTTGAGTGAGCCTCTTTTCTCCAATTAAGATCAAAAAGTCTTCTGTAGAGAGAGTGACTCGATTGAACAGATCATGGAATGGATGTTGGTAAACTTAGCCTTTAAATCAATCAATACATTCCTTCATGAACCTCGGTTTCAGGAAAATTTAAGGAACGCGCTATCCCAAGATATTGATTTAAAAACACTCTTCGAAATTGCTCAATCGAATAGCGGAATAACCTTGAATCTCAAAGCAGACTTTGACGGCCAAAGATACTTTTTCCGTCACAAGAGAAAAACCCCATTCACATGGTGTTTCAAAAAAACTTCTTAAAAGAACGGCGGGCAATCTATACCCCGCCGTTTATTATATTTTTTGTGCAATTAAATTAGCGATACCATGTTTGTGAGGAGGAAATTTGCCATGTGCTTCATCTTGAACTAATCCTTCGAAATAATGTATAATAAGAAAGTCTTCGGAGAATTTTTCCAGTAGCTCGTTTTTCTTAAAGTAACTCCACTTTCCATTGGGATTTTTATAAGACGGATCGTCAATCGTGAATAACGAAATTAATACAAATCCATTTTTGCTAATACTATTTTTGATTTTTTTTATAATAAGATTTGAATCATTCTTGTTAAAAAATTGGAGAGTATTGGAGCAATTTATGACATCGTAAAGTGTAGATGAAAAATTAAATTTTTCAATATTGCAAAACTCAACGCAGACATTTTTTAATTTTTTATTTTGCAGTTCTGTTTTTATTTGATTGATTGCGGTTTTTGAATTATCAATTCCGAACGATGGAAATCCTTTTTTGCTCATAAAAAATAAATCTCTGCCTTGGCCACAGCCTAAATCTAGATAAGTACCACCTTTTGGGAATAGATGATAAAATTTTCCAATTAAAAAACCAGGTTTTTTCCCAAAAAAATCTTTATGGCTGGCGTATAGAGGTTCATATTTTAATTTTTTCATGAATATATTATATGTTTGAAATCAATAATAATCAAGAAGGCAGCAGTTTTGAAAAAGAGTTTAATTTGAAAAGATCGATTGACGATCGGGATAGTTTTTGTTGCGAATATGCAGATAGAGTTAAAAAAGAAATTGAAGAGAGTGCAAAACAGGACAAGTGTTTCGATTTTTTTATGAAATCCGCACCCAAAGATTTATCTGGAAAAAAAATTATTGATATAGGCTGTGGGGAGGGGCGATGGTCAAGATTTTTCTCTCAAAGAGGGAGCGTGGTTTTAGGTATAGATAAGAAAGACCAGATATTGGAAGTTGCTAGAGAGAAAAGCAAAAATTTTAAAAATATAAATTTTGTTAATTTACCATTTGAAAAAATTGAAGAGGAACCCATAGGAAGATTTGATTATATTATCAATTCCTATGTTCTTCATAATTTTAATAATCTTGATCAATTTTTTTCAACAGCCAATCATTTGCTTAAAATGAACGGAAAATTATTGTTAATTAGTATTCTTTTCCATTTTTCAGACAAAAAATTAGAAGATAGTATTAAAAATTTTTATATACCAATTAAAAACCAACATGGAGAAATTTTTTATGCGATGGCAAATGATTTTTCTAACCTTAAAAAACTTGCTGAAAATTATAAATTTAAACTTAATGATTTTTGTTCTAATAAAAATACGGGCCTCTCTTTGTCTCAAAAATTAATTGATGCTGGTTTAAGTGTTGAAAATGTTGCATTAATTTTTGAAAAAAAAGAAGATTCTGTTTGATTTCTTAAGTTTTTAATTTTCCCTATTTTGTGGTAAAATATAAGTATGCCCGATAGTGATCCGCCAAAATATTATACTATGAAAAAGAAAATAAAAAATCAACCAAGGCCGTTTTCGTGGATGAACCCCAAATTAGAAGTGCGGGAGACGCAAAAATACGGCAAAGGAGTTTTCGCGAAAAAAAATATCAAAAAAGGAGAGATGCTTTGTGTTTTTGGCGGATACATAAAATCTGTCATTGAGGAAGAAAAGTTAGAGAGTTCTGTTTCGGATGAAGGCGTTCAGATATCTGAAGAATTTTGCTTGGGAGTCATAGATCCTAAAGATTTAGAAAACGCCAGTTTTTTTAATCATAGTTGCGCTCCCAATGCCGGATTTAAAGGTCAAATATTTCTTGTAGCTATGAGAAATATAAAAAGGGGCGAGTGGATAACATTCGATTACGCGATGGTTTTGTCAAAGACTAAAGGAGCAAAATTTTACAGGATAAAATGTCTTTGTGGTTCAAAAAATTGTCGA
>CAZMNQ010000023.1:0-11783 GCA_964567695.1 uncultured Bdellovibrionales bacterium | reverse complement strand
TATTTATTCCGATTAAAATAATAATCATAGACGGTTTTTGTGATTGGCACACCGGAAGAATGTCCGTCTCCACCGCCTTCAGCGATGATGACTAGGGCGATTTCCGGATTATTATACGGTGCGAAAGAAATAAACCAACCATGGGTCTTATCTTCACTGCCAAATTGCGCCGTACCGGTTTTCCCCGCCACTTCAACAGAAAGAGTTTTGAGCGGTTGCGCTGTGCCGTCGGTCACTGTTTTTCGCATCCCCTCCCTGACAACCTGCATAACTTCCTCTGAAATAAAATTCTTGCGAATTATTGTCGGCGCAATTGAATTAATTTTCCCATCGTTCTTTTTTATTTGATTAACAATTCTAGGTGCATAGAGAGTTCCGCCATTAGCCAGTGTGGCTGTAAAATTAGCCAGCTGCAGCGGCGTGGCCGTGACAAATCCTTGTCCAATTGAAGCATGATATGAATTTCCGATATACCACTTCTCTTTTAGCTTATCGAGCTTCCATTGCTCATCCGGAATAAAACCGCTTGACTCATTCGGCAGATCGATGCCAGTCGGACTGCCAAAGCCAAAAAGATTTTCATATTTTTTCATGCGACTCATGCCTAACCCCTGAATGTTTCCATATCCGCCGCCAATAGTATAAAAAAATATATCGTTACTTTCCGCAATGGCTGTGCGTACATCACTTGGACCATGAACTTTCCAATCGCCAAAACGAAAACCGCCAATATTTATACTGCCACCCATCCCGGCGATAATCGTGTCCGGTGTGATTGTGCCTTCCGAAAGAGCAGCTGCCGCTACGGCCGGTTTTAATGTCGATCCAGGCGGATATTCACCACTAATAACTCTATTAAATAAGGGCAAGTCTTTATCATTAATAATTGATTGATATTCTTTGTTGGATATGCCACGCGCAAATAAATTATTATCATAACTCGGAAAACTAACCATCGCTAAAACCCCGCCGCTTCTCGGATTAATTGCCACCGCCGCTGCCGTTCGCGTTCCAGTTTTTTCCAATGTTTCAACCATACTGTCATACAATTTTTTTTGCAGACCGGCATCAATATTCAAAATCAGATCGTTGCCAGCTTGCGGATTGATGACGCCCAAATTTTTTTTAATGTTTCCCAAAGAATCAACCTCTACTTGTTTTGCTCCGGCCCGCCCGCGCAATTCTTTTTCATATTGTTTTTCCAAATTTGTTTTTCCAATATAGTCCGTCATCACATAATCCGGATTTTTATTCATTTCCTCCCTGGTTATTTTTCCATCATAACCGATAACCGATGAAAAAATATTTCCATCCCCATAATTTCTAATCGCCGTATTTTCAATAAATATTCCCGGTAACTCTTTAGCCTTTTCTGATAGTATAAGTGACTGGTCCTGTGCGATATTTTCTGCCAGCAAAACCGGATCGGGTGATTTTCTATTCTGACTTTCAATCATCGCCTCCACATTCGATTCATCAACGCCCAAAACCTCAGAAACCTTTTTGGCGATTGCGCTTCTCTGCTGAAAATCATCCGGCAAATCGCTGGGTACGATAACTGCATCCATACTCGGGACATTGCTGGCCAATGTTTGTCCGGTCTTATCCAAAATTTTTCCTCGTAAAGCCTTGATGGCAATTGAACGAATTCGATTACCCTTTGATACATCAGAATAATAATTATTCTGAACAATATCCAAATAGGCTACTCTTGCCGTCAGTCCGCAAATACAAAAAACGATTATAAACCAAAGAATATCCAAGCCCTGCCTCTTAAAAGGCGTCTCCATAATTGCCTCTTCCTTTTCCGTAATAGTCATTATGGAATCCTCTATTTCCATACCCTTAGATATTCTTCTTTTGCTAAAATATTGATCGAACATTATCTTTTTATCATTATTCTCTTATCTTGATACGCAAAAATTTTAATCAATCTTTCTAACGGCCAATATATAATTATAAACATAATCATATTATATAAAGGCTTTAAAAATAAATTTTTATTAAAAAATAGTCGCGGATCGCCAAGCCCATTTTCCGACAATTCCTTAAGATGAATAAATATTTTAACCAACAAGAAAATAATGATGTAATTTATAAGCGTTCCAATTACAATCGCCACCATAGTAACAAAAAATCCGCGTGCCGATCGTGAAACTAAAAATCTTTTGCTCAGTGAGTTAATAACAAATACCATCACCACGAAAGAAAGCACATTGACGCCCACTGGATAGAAAGACAGCCAATCCATCATCAGACCCGCAAAAATAACTCCGATCAAAACTGAATTGAAATCACTTTTGGCTGTCAATATAATAATGATGATCAGCACAATATCCGGAATAACACCGCTCGAAAAAAAATTTGGCAAAAAAGAGGCTTGTGCCACAACTGACAAAAAAATAATTATGCCGATAAAAATATTCTGTTTCATTATTTTTTTATAATAAAAACAACGCTCAAATTTTGATATCTAACTCGAGGCATTATAATGGCTTGTTGAAAAAGCCTGTCTGAGGATATTTTAACCTCCTGAACCCTTCCGACCAAAAGTCCGCGCGGAGTTTCCCCGTCCAGACCTGAGGTTATGACTGTGTCCCCCTGATTCAGAGCATCGGCTTGCGCCACCATATCCATACTGAGACCTAGCCCATAAGCACCCTTTATTAGACCCTTGGCGCCCGTCTCAAGATCACTGACATTTACTGCGCTATTTGAATCTGTCAATAAATTAACCTTAGAACTGCCAGAGGTGACTTCGTCTATTTTTCCAATTAAAATTCCGTCAGAAACAATCACCGGCATTCCAACCTCAATCCCGTCAGAACTACCCTTATCAATCATAATCCAACTGCCAAAGCTTTGCGGATCCTGCCCAATGATAAAACTCGGCTCCAAATTGAATTTATCCTTTGGCACCAGATTAAGTTGTTCGCGTAAAGTTTCATTTTCTTTTTTTGTTTCTTGCAAGGAGGCGACCTCCGAAGCCAGAGAATTATTTTCCCTGACCAATTTTTCATTCTCTGTTTTCATTGCGCCAATCGAACCAAAAAAAGAAAAAATCTCAGAGATATCACGGCCAAGGACATAGAAAGTTTCTTGAAAGGGATAGGCGATTTCCAAAAAAACCGTCCGAACCGGATTAAACAAACCCCTTGGATTCAAAAAAATCAACAATAAACAAATGGCAGATATTATTACGAATTTTATTATTTTGGAAGATAGGTATTTCTTAGTCATAAACTTGAAATATATAGATTAAAATCCAAAGCTCAAATTTCAAATTTCTAATCAAGCTCAAATGACAAAAATTTAAAAAATTGGATTTTGGATTTTATTTGAAATTTGGATTTTTATATGAGTGATCTCTCATGCTGATTTTCAATTAAAACATCTTTCAGTGATTCTAAATCTTCCAGAACAATTCCAGTTCCGCGCACCACGGCTGTCAAAGGATCCTCCATCATGCGCACCGGCATGTCAGTTTGATCGGCCACCAACCTATCAAGTCCGCGAATCAAACTGCCGCCGCCAGCCAGAATGATGCCGCATTGCATAATATCAGACAAAAGTTCCGGCGGAGTTTCCTCAATGGCCGCTTTAATGTTATTCACAATAATTCGAATTGAACGCGCCAAGGCCTCTCGCACTTGATCATCTTTGATAATAATTTCTTTCGGCAATCCCGTCACCAAATCCCGTCCGCGAATCGGCATTTGCATTTTGTCTTTTTGCGGACAAGCGCTGCCAATGGCAATTTTTGCATCTTCCGCTGTTTTTTCTCCAATCAGAAGATTAAATTCATCCCGGCAATAACGAATGATATCCTCGTTCATTTCATCTCCCGCAATGCGCAAATTTCGCGAAGTCACCACGCCGCCCAAAGAAATGACCGCGATGTCCGTGGTGCCGCCGCCAATATCAACAATCATATTTCCCGCCGCATCCTGCACCGGCAAACGTGCGCCAATCGCCGCCGCCATCGGCTCGTCGATCAAATACGCTTCGCGTGCGCCAGCATTCATGGTCGCATCAATCACCGCACGTTTTTCCACCTCAGTTACATCTGATGGAATGCCAATCACTATGCGCGGCCGTGGAAACAAAGTAAAATTGTCCCGATGAACTTTATCAATAAAATATTTGAGCATTTGCTCCGTCACTTCAAAATCACTGACCACACCATCCACCAAAGGACGGGTCGCCACAATGTGCCCTGGAGTTTTTCCAACCATTTTCTTGGCCTCTTTGCCAATCGCCAAAACCTGACCAGTTTTCTTGTTGATCGCCACCACTGACGGCTCATTAATCACAATGCCCTTGCCTTTAACATAGACCAGCGTGTTAGCCGTGCCCAAATCAATGCCAATATCCTTGGAAAAATTTCCAAATATTTTGCCAATCAAATCCTTAAAAATATTACTAAGTTTCTTCATATTCCCCTATACTAAAGAATTTTTTATCAAAAAAGTCAAAAAATGTCGTAAACTGCGCTCTTTCTATCATACTTTACCTAGCGGTCATTGTCAAAAACAAAAACAGCGGTATTATCCGCCATTTTCAGAGATTTTTTAGTGTATAATCTTCAAAACATCCCGCAAGGTTACGAGAACCATAAGCAGCATCAGAAGCACAAACCCGATGGTGTGAAACAGTTGTTCGGTTTTTTGGGTGACCGGACTGCCTTTAATTTTTTCAATCAGGATAAACAAAATTCGACCGCCGTCCAGTGCTGGAATTGGCAGGGCGTTAATTATGCCCAAATTGATACTAAGAAGTGCCGCAAACTGCAAAACATAAACTAAACCTAGAGTGGCCACTTGTTTGGTCAAAATCGCAATGCCAATCGGTCCGGAAACTTCCGCTCCCACGCCATTGCCCGCGAAAAGTTTCATGATGATGCCACCCAAAGCCAGCAAAATAGCAATGGTCAGATTATAAACTGCGATTGCTCCATTCCACAAAGCTTCATGCACTGGGTATCTTTTGATAACTGTTTGCGCCAATGCGATACCGATTGCGCCTTGTCCAGCCGGCGCATTTTCTCTCGGCACCACTTTAATTTCGACAATATCAGAACCGCGCAAAACATTGAAATCAATCGCCTTGCCTTTATTGGAATTTATATAATTTTGCACATCCGTCACGCCCGCAAAACTGGTTTGTTTATTTTCTTTCAAAATTTCATCGCCAATTTTTATTCCGGCTTTATCCGCCGGTGAATCTGGCAAAACTTCTGAAATTTGAATTTTAGCGTTGGCAATATTTACATCATTGCTTTCAATTGTTTCCGGCGCTCCAATCATAAATCCGATTGAAATCAGAATCCAAGCAAAAATAAAATTCATGATGACGCCCGCCGCCAAAATTTTAATTCTTGGCCAAGCCTTTTTGGATGCAAAGCTGTCCAAATCTTTTGTTCCGTTGCCATCTTCACCCTTGATGCGCACAAAACCACCCAACGGAATCCAATTAATTGAATAAACCGTGTGTTTTGATTCAATTTCTTTGTTGCCCCAAACAAATTCAAATTTTCCCGTCTTTTCATCGCGCACAAAACCAGCGAGGCGCGGCGGAAAACCAAAGCCAAATTCATCGGCTTTGACTCCATTTCTTCTGGCCGTCACAAAATGTCCGAGCTCATGCACAAAAATTAAAACACCCAGAATCGCTATAAATATAATCGCTGTTAACATCTATATGTCAATTTTATAATTTTTAATTTTGTAATTTTTAAATAATGCTTTAATTTTTAATGTTTAAACCAACTTTTTGGTAAAAATAAGTTTAAAAATTTAAAAATTAGGATTTATTTATAAAATTAAAAATTGGAAATTAAAAATTTTTAATTTAATTATACTGTTAATATTTCCTTCTCTTTTTCAATGCGGACTTCTTCTACCTTCTTATTATAGGCGTCAACAACTTCCTGCAATTTATCTTTGCCGACAAATTTGTCATCTTCTCCCATCAAACCTTCTTTCTCCACTCTTTGAATTTCTTCCCACGCATCTTCTCTGTGTTTTCGAATGGAAATTTTAGCATCTTCCGCTTTTTGATTCAGCACTTTCACCAAATCCTTTCTGCGTTCTTCCGTCAATGCCGGAATGTTAATACGAATAACCTGGCCGTCATTATTCGGATTCAAATTCAATTGCAACTCACGCAATGATTTTTCAATATTAACCAAATTATCTTTGTCCCATGGCGCAATCACGATTGTTCTTGGTTCTGGCACAGAAATGCTGGCTACCTGCTTTAGCGGCGATTTTACTCCATAATAATCAACTGATAGACCTTCCACCATCGCCACCGAAGCTCGGCCGGTTCGCAACTGATTCAATTCTTCTTTGAAATGTTCTATTGATTTTTCCAATTCCGGCTTTTTCTTGTCTATGATTTCTTTGTACATAATGTTTTTAAAAATTATTTTATTACTTTTAGGATTTGCGCATTTTCCACAAACCTGAAACTTTTCAAGGTTGAGCCTTTGAAAGGCTTAATCTCCGTAAAGGCTCAACCTTTTGAGGAGTTCGATTTTATTATTTTCTCAGCCCCAAATACACAACCTCAGGATTATTTGCGTCATATTTCAAAACACTCACATTTTTTTTCGTTTCCAACTGAAAGGTCATCCAAGTAACGCCATCATCCACTGATTTATACAAAGCCTGCCCTGCCCCATAAATAATCTCCGTCGGTTTCTGCGGATTGATTGTCACGGCTTTGACCGGTGAAGCTTGTGAATCGCCCAATGTCCGTATGCCCGCCCAAGTAACTCCTGCGTCTTTGCTGCGAAACAATCCGATTTGACCAGCGGCATATACCCATTTAGTTACTGTTGGATCAGACTCGATAAAGCTAACGCCGTTATCTATATTATTATTATCCATTTCTATAATTTCTTCTCCTCCATTCTTACTAACAAAAATACTGCCACCTAGGGTGTTTAAATATAACAAATTACTATCGACACTGTCTATCGCTATTTTTATAACAGGACTGGAAGCTACGTAAATATTCTTCCAAGAATTTCCAGCGTCAATGCTTTTTATGACTTGATTATCACTGGTGCTCACAAATAAAATGTTAGGATTTTTCTTGTCCAAAGTTAATGCAATAATCAGCGGTCCATTAGAAGGAGCCGTATAAATTTCATTCCATTCAATTCCACCATTAATTGTCTTAAATAATTTTCCCCGTCCCTGCCAGACACCGCTCGCATAAGCAATGCGGCCATCCACTGGATCAATTGCCAGGCCATAAACTTTTCCGGCTGGAAAAACCAAGGGGCTCCAATTTTCTCCACCATCCTCTGTTTTGAAAATTCCGGATTTAAGCGTACCTACCAAAACATTATTACTGTCATTAGGATTAATTGCCACACTCAAAACATCCACGCTATCCAATTTTATTTTCCCGCTCGTCTTGCTTTTCGGTTCCCAATTTTTTCCGCCATCCGTTGACTTCATAATACTGCTCGGACTAACAACAACCGGGGTCGAACTCGAAGATGGAACAGACGCCGGCACCAAAGAACAGCCGGACAAAAAAACCGCTACCCCAAAAAAAGCCAAAATTAATACATATTTTTTCATAAGTTAATTATAGCATAAACTATGCCCGCAAACAAAAATCCCCCTCAGGGGGATTTACTAGGTGCGCCCACCAGGACTCCCTGCCTGCCGGCAGGCAGGGAACCTGGGACCGTTTGCTTAAAAGTCCTCGCCGGCTGGTGGATGGCGGATCTACCAACTGAGCTATGAGTGTATGTGCGCCCACCAGGACTCGAACCTGGGACCGTTTGCTTAAAAGGCAACTGCTCTACCAACTGAGCTATGAGCGCATTATTTGATTTTATGTAAAATAAACAAAAAAAGTTACAAATGCATAACTCTAACTATTGTACCAGTTATTCTGGGTTAGTCAATGTTTGTTTGGGCTTAATTTCCTTCATCGGCACCGGCATAAACTTTTGGAGCACTTCTGGAATTTTAACACTGCCATCAGCTTGTTGATGATTCTCTAAAATAGCGATGAAAATCCGCGGACTTGGCAGAGCCGTATTATTCAGCATATAGACATACTTTCGATCACCATTTTTGTCCGTGTATTTCACATTTAATCGACGAGACTGCCAATCCAGAAAATTACTAGCCGATCCGGTTTCACCATAGCGATTAAGTCCCGGCATCCAAGCTTCCAGGTCAAACATTTTGTATTTTCCCAACCCCATATCCCCTGTGCAAATTTGCAATTGTCGATAGGGCAAACCCAACTCTTCATGCATCTCCTTAGAAATCGCAATCATTTCTTCTTGCAATTTGTTTGTTTCTTCCACATTAGCTGAAGCTAAAATAACTTGCTCAACTTTCATAAATTCATGGACACGATACATGCCTTTGGTGTCCTTGCCATAACTGCCAATTTCACTGCGATAACATTGTGAATAGCCACACAATCTCATTGGCAATTGTTCTTCTTTCAAAACTTCATCAGAATAATATGCCAATAGAGACGGTTCAGCCGTGCCAACTAAAAACTTTTTGTCACTGCTCAGTTCTCCCGTTGCTTCTTTATCTGAGGTCGCAACTTTATAAATTTCATCAACTTCCTGATTATATTCCAAGCCTTTGAAATAGCCGCTGCCAAAAAGCGAAAATTCTTTCACCAAAGTCGGCACAATCATCGGTGCATAATTTTTGGCCACCATCTTGCTCATGGCATACATCATAAATCCCATCATAAGCGACACTCCCTCATTTTTTACATAATATCCGCGATAACCACCCACTTTCGCTCCACGCTCCAAATCTAAAATATCCAAATCTTTTCCCAGCTGGATGTGATCCTTGGGCACAAAATCAAATTGCGGAAGATTATCACTACGATAAATTTCCACATTATCATCTTCATTTTCACCAATCGGCGTGTCAGCAGAAACAATGTTTGGGACTTGGACCATCAACTCTTCAAAAGCGTGTTTCACTTTTTTATATTCCGGTTCTAGAGCGGCAATTTTTTCCTTAATTTCCTTACCGCGTTCAATCACGCTAGTTTTATCTTGCGCTGATTTAATTTCTTTATTCAACTTATTCTTCTCTGCGCTCAATTTTTCTATTTCTTGCAACAAAGAAATGCGTTTTTCATCCACTGCCAAAAGTTCATTCAATTTCAAGTCCACGTGTTTCTGAATAATCGCCTGTTTGATTTCCTCCGAATTTTTCCTGATAAATTTAATATCGAGCATAAATAATCATCCAGTTTATTATATATCCCAGTCTATACCAATTTTTTTAAAAAATCAAACCTAGCACTATTTCACTGGAATAAACGCCCGCTGCTCCATACAAAATACCCAGAATAGAACCTGCAATCACATCACTCGGATAATGCATACCATTATGCAACCTGGCGAAGGCCATAAACAAAACAAGTAACAATAGCACTAGCCAAGTGCCGGGATAAAAATAAATCAGCACTGTCAAAATAGACAGAATGGCTGACATATGGCTAGACGGGAAAGATGAATCATTGTGTTTTCTGCCAATTGGAAAAACTTCATTTGGGTGAGTAACATATGGCCTGATCTTTTTCAAATATTTTACCAGCAGATATTTTAATAGGCCCTCGCTAATCAAAAAATGCAACCCCGCCGCAATAGTCAAAGCTGTCGCAATAATCCTGCCATTTTCAGCAAAGAAAAAAATCGCAATCGTAAAAACTGTCCAAAAAGCGCTCAAATAAAATATACGGCTCACAAAGTCCGTCAATTCATCAAGCACCGTCCCGCGTCCCAACCGATTAAAAAATTTTACGATGTTTAGTTCCATTTAATTTATTAAATTTAAATCCCCATTGATTATTATATCCGCCATTGCCTCAATTTCATCAACATAAGAAACATCAGCTGGAATTGGATTATACAAAAATATTTTTTTATCATTCACATGAGCAAATCCCATTTCCATTAATGTATTTCCGCCAACATAATTTTCTATTCCGTTTTTTTCAAAATTCAAAACCAAAATCGCATCGCTATTTTTTATCGCATTATGATACCACTTAATATAATTCTGCTCTCTTTTTAGAACAGCGTGCTCCCTTTCGACTCTCTCCATAAGCTCAGGCATCTCGCCATTCACCGATTTTATATAGTGTTCATGAACTATAACATCATGCCCCAGCTTTTTAAGTTTTTCCATATTCTCAACCATTTCGTATCTAAATTTTGAACTTCCACAAATAGTTATTTTCATATGATTAAATCATTTTCAATTTAGTTAAAAAATACTCCCAAGCTGGCTCGAGTTTCAAATTTTTTATTTCTGCAATCGACTTCCATTGCAGATCTTTTGATTCTAATTTATTCTGATGAATTTTACCATCCCATTCAGTAACTTCATACACAAAAAAATCATGCCCCTTCACTCCCCGCTTACACTCATTCCAATCCAAAAATTCATGAATAATCAACTGATAATTTTTTACATCCAAATTGGTCTCTTCCTGAGCTTCCCTTATCATTGCTTCCTCCGGACTTTCGTCATTTTCAACATGCCCAGCCGGACACGCCCAACCAAAGGGAAAATTTTTCCGATCCAACATTAAAATCTCATCTTTTTCATTTTTTATAATCACTGCGACGCTTTTATGCATAATTGAATGTTATTGTTTATAAAGGTTATATTGTTGCCAAAAATTCATTCATATCTTTATATCGTTCATTAAAAACAAGATACAGCGTTTCGGGTTTTTCCGATTCTCCGATTAAAATTAAATGTTTGCCTAATCCAAAGGCTATTCCCGCCTCCATATGAGCCGAGGTTTCTGCCGGCAAAAGCAATATGACTTTATCTGCATTTTTTAGCCCATCCAAATCTTCCTCAAAAAAACTTCTTTGAAGTATTCATCATTATAAAAATCTTTCACAGACTCAAGCATCTTCATTTGTTCTTCTGGATGAGCATCGGCATTGTTAGGATCGGCGGGCTTGCTGCAAAAGTTATAACAAGTTTTTCCTTTTTGAGCCAGCTTCTCTATCAACAACTCGCATTGTTCTTTATTTCTAAATCTTGAAATAAGTGTATAGTCCGTCATATTTTTTACTATATTTTTAAAATCTTATCCTTTAACTTTTTCACTTCTCTTTTATCTTCAACGACTTCACCCTCATACAATTTATACAACAATGGAATCACCGCGCAATCTTGGCATTTACCCCAATTGCAACCTTTCTGTTTTTTAAAAAGCTCCCGACACATCCCAATTTCTTTTTCAAAAGTTTTTTTATTCATATTATTTTCTTGCTCCGACCCGATCCATGCTTTCAAAATAAATCTTATCATCTTCAAAAACTTCAATAACCTTATATTTTCCCTTCGTAAAAACCTCTCCATTTTCAACAAAATGAGTCGCTTCCAAAATTACGATACTAGCCTTTGGCCGAGAAAGCACTTCTCCGCCTTTTGTTTCAAGCAGTGGAATTTCACCATGCAACCAATAATTTCTATGATCCTTTTTCAAAAAATCATAAATCCTTCCCGCTTCTAAATTTTCAGGGATGCATTCTTCTACCTTGCGCTTGCCGTTTTTATACTCAGAAATATTGCGCAAAGCCAGATCAGGATTAAATTCAACTTTAACGCCCATAATTTTTATTTTGTCTTCATCGGCGGAAAAATGACTGTTTCGCGGATGGAACGATTCATTAGGAAAGAAAAAACGCGTTCGCTCATGCCGAAACCGAAAGCCGGTGGCAGGCCAATTTCCAAGGCTTCGAC
>CAZMNQ010000022.1:5332-11964 GCA_964567695.1 uncultured Bdellovibrionales bacterium | reverse complement strand
TTCTATTGTACCACTTTTTAATGTAAAAATACAGGGAGTTCTTCAGGGGTTTCAAATATATATCTAAGTATATACTAAAGTATATACATCTACCAATATGGCGATTTTAGGCCTATTTTCTATTTCCCGCCCACAAATTTCTTCACCACTTCCAGCACTTCCTGCGGAGTGAAGCAGGCTTTCATTAGATAGTCGCTTGCGCCCAGAGACATCGCCCGGTCGATATCTTTTTTTTCATTGACATTGCTGAGCATGATGACTGGAATGTTTTTGGTTTCTTCCTGGGATTTTACTTTTTCCAAAACCTCCCAGCCATTCAACACGGGCATAAAAATATCTAGCAAAATCAAATCCGGCTTGTCCGCCGCAATCATTTCCAGTGCCTCTTGGCCGTTCAGCGCTGAAGTTACGGCAAAATTTTCCGCCGATAATTTATGCGTGTACAAATCAACCAGAAACGGATCATCTTCTGCCAGCAGGATTTTTTTCATTTGTTCCATAACATTATTTTTAAAAAATTAATTTGCTATTTTTTATTTGCTATTCAAAATATTTTTTAGATTAGACAATTCCACACTTTGTGGATTTTTTTCCAAGCCGTCTGCAACTATTTTTTTCGCCTGCTCCGGTTGTCCAGTGTCAATCAGCATAATCGCCCAATTTGAATAGGCAATGGTGAAAGAATCATCATTTTCGATAGCTTTTTTATAGTTTTCTTCGGCCTTGTCATAATTTTTCTGATCGCGATAGAGGTTGCCTAGGCCATTATAGCCCAACGAATATTGAGGATTTTTTTCCAAAACTTTTTGATAGGCCTCAATAGCGCCCTCGAAATCCTTTTGATTATATTTAGAAACAGCCAATTTATACAGCGCATCAATTTCGTTCGCACCACTCGCGGCGATTTCAAAATTGCCAGCCGCCTTATCAAAATTTCCTTTGGATAAATTTTCTAGTCCCCGCTTATAATTAAACTCCTCCCATTTTTTTATGATATTCGAGCGAAAAATAATCAGCGGAATGATTATAATCACCATCGCTATCAACGCCAACTTTATCCAACTCAGTCGAAATTTTCGCTTCGACACTCTCGGCTCAACCCGAGGTGATTTTTCCGGATGTCTGGCTGGGACAATATCGCTATATCTATTGGTCATAATTTTATTAAAAATAATTAAATGTCGATTACATTTTCATCTTCTTCATCCAGCCGAATGTTTGTTCGAAATTAGCGATTATAAGCTGGATGACTGACTGTTGTTTTTGCGGGGTCAGCAATGAAAAATATTCTGATTTAGCTATATTATCATTTCTATCGCGAGAGATAACCTGGAAATAATAGACTACACCCGGCTTAAGATTGGTCAGCACCACCACATGATTTGTAGATAAATTCAGATCTTCCTTGGATTGTTGGGTGGAGGCTTCATCACCCCCGCCTTTTTTAGCGCTGAAAGTCACTTGCGAAGTGGATGATTCGTCAGTTTTCCAAAATATAATCGACTGAACCTTGTCTTCTTTGCCATTAATCAATGACGATTCAGTGTTAACCTGCGAAATTTTTGGTGCCTGCACATCTTTGTCCGTAGTTATTTCAAATGGCTCTGATTCCACCAGGTTTTTATTGACATCCGTACTTTTTATTTTAACCTCATATTTACTGCCCTGATTAAGGCCATTGAGAATTACTTTATGATCAGTAGAAAGATCGGACAGGCCCTGCACCCCCTTGTCTTCCGGATTATCCTTGTTAACATATTCTATCAAGGAATCCGCAATTACATTGGTTGTCCATTTGATTGTTGCTTTTGAATCAGTAACTTCGTCCACTCCATTTCCGCTGATTACCGGTTTGTCATTGGTAGCAAAAATGTAATCATCGGAAAAAATAGATTTATCATCCTTGCTCAGTCCATTGATTCTGAAATGATATGTTTTTCCCGCTTCCAAACTGGTCAGTTCAACCTTATGCAAATTAGCCAGTGTTTTATTGGTTACATTTTTGCCATAAGCCGTGGTGAAGCCATAATCAACCTCCGATGTTGTGGGGTCGCCTGTTTCCCAAATGATGGTCACGGACGCTAGAGTTACATCGGTGATTCTCACGCCCGAAATAGATGACAAAGCCGGAGTAGAAAATGTTTGATCGGCAGACATAGCGATGTTGCCTGCGGCGTCATAGGAAACAACCGCGTAATGATAGGTAGAATTAGAAAGCAAGCCGCCGATATTCACCGCGTGATCAATGGCAAAACTCGTCACGGCCGCAATCGTAATATCTTCCCCTGCTGATTGTCCATAATTTTTATCCAGTCCGTATCTTACCATGCCATTGCAGACCGTGCTGGTTTTCCAAGTTATGCCCATCGAAGCGTTGGCTCCCGCGTCTGATTTTATGCTGGATATCGTAGGCGCACCAGAACCGGCTGCCAAAGTCGTAAATGAACCGCCCGAACCCAAACTATAATTTCCATCAATATCCTTGGTTCTGGTTCTGAAATAATAAATCGCACCAACATTCAGACCAGCCACAGTCATAGTGTGATTTTTAGTTAGCGTCGCCTCATTGCCGATTATTTGGCCATAACTTTCCGTAGTGCCATAGTCGATATAAGAATAGGCATCCAAATCAGAACTCCAATTTATTCTGGCGGCACCGGTGGTTATATTATCCACGACCACTCCTGAAATTGACGGCAATGAAGTGGTCGTAAATGTATAGCCTTCTCCAATATTATCGTTAATACCTTCGTTATGATTATCTAAATTATCAACTGAACGGATTCTATAAAAATATTCCGTATCTGGACTAAGATTATTTATAGTTATCTGATGACTCATCGAAAAAGTTTCTTGATTTCCAACTGTCATTAGACTATATGTCAAATCCGTTCCCAAATCCACAAAAGAGTTTGCATCCTTATCAGTTGTCCATTCGATAACTACTGAAGTCGGCGTAATTTGCGTCGCTGTTGGATCGCCTAGCGTTGGCTTGTTTTCATCCCACATATATGATACAGCTACCCTACTATATGTTCTAGATTGATTATTGTAGGGGTCACTGCCCGAAAAAGTAAAGTCATACACTAGTCCCGGTGTAAGCTCGATAGTTGGGCCATCGCAATTAGCCACATCAAACTCTTCATGATCTCCCGCCAGCAGAAAATTACCACCCAGAACACAATTGAAGTGCTGTGAATCATCATCTGCATCTATGTTAATCACTCCACTCTGTAAATTCTCTGAAATCGAATAAGAGATATTTGAGTCTGTCGTAATGCTGAGGATATTAGAAGAACTGTCAGGTAGTAAACTGGAAAATTTCGGACTCTCCGTGTCTATCTCAATCGCCGAAGTATCGGAAATATTATTATTTGCCGGCACTGTCGTTCCAGTTTGGCAATTGCCCGACAGATCGCACACATTTTGCGATTGAATGGAAGCAACAGTCAAATCAAAAGTGTTTTCGCTGGAAACATTAGTTGCCCCAACTGTATAAACACCTATGAGCTTTTTGTTATCCGGACCGATTGTACTCAAGGTTATCTGCGCGCCCGTGTCCAAGGTGATGGACATCGTTGGAGCCGGGGCAGTGTTAATATCTTCACTATAGTTAGCGCTAATATTTATTGCCGTGCCCGGACCATATATTCCAGCTGGTTTATCTGAAGTAAAACTGCTCAGACTAATTGTGTTAGTATCAATAACTATATTCTTACTGGCTGACAAATTAGCTCCAATACTAAAATCGACCAGCAGATCGCTTTCCTGATCGCGCAAATCCCCGCTCGTTGAAATCGAAGTGACATCAAGACTGGCAACATTATCGCCAGCTTGAACTATATAATCACAACTAACTGAACTCTCATTATTAAATTGCGATATATCACAATATCTGCCAGTATTTAAATTAACTCGGGTGCTTTGAGTTGAAGATATTATTTCGGAAAAATTAACCGTAATATTTATTGAATCTCCAGTATTGTAATTTCCATTTGCAGTAGTTGAAGTGACGCTTGAAATTGTTGGTTTCACAACTGAACTGCTAGCCGTATCATCAACTGAAGAACTTGAGTTGCCGGCCAAATCAGCCAAATAGACAGTGCCTGTGATTGTTCCGCCGTCCAAAGAGCTCAGGTCAACTTGAACGCTATACGCTCCCGCGCTAACGGCAGTTGATCCGGTAATAGCCGCCGTCAGATTATTTGCATCATTGATTGAATAATAAGCTGTGGTTCCACTTTCTCCATTTCCAGCAAGAGTTACACTTGCTTTATTAGCATCAATTATATCCTCCAGATTGACAGTCGGATTGTCTGGGTTACCAGTATCAACTGATATGTTTGCTAAATTTATCTGGGGAGAAAAATCAACCATCACATTTCCTTGCTGATCAACTATTCCTGTTCCTACGATATTTGTCACACTCAAAGGATCAGCATTATCTCCGGCTTGAACCGTATAGATGCAGGATTTTACGCTTTCATTGGCAAGCTGCGCAAGATTACAATATTTGTCAGTATTTAAGTTAACTCTGACTATTCCGGTTGAACTAACAGCCTCCGAAAAATTAACTGTGATATTAATGGCATCTCCTGTATTATAATATCCATTTGCAGTTGTCGAGGTGATGCTGGCTACCAATGGTTTCGTAACCGCGCTAGTCGCCGTCGGAGCAGGGGCTACGCTGGAACTTTGATTTAATGCCAGATCTTTTTGCGAGACGGTCGCCGTGATTGTTCCACCATCCAAAGAGCTCAGATTAACTGTAATTGCAAAATCTCCCTGCGCGACAACTTGCTGACCTGAAATAGCAGTGGTGTCTGAATTAGCATCATCAATCGAATAAATTATAGTTGCTCCCGGTTCGCTCGTATTTCCAGAAAGAGTAACCACATTTTTGTTAGCATCATTAATCGGATCAGTCAGAGAAACTGAGGTTGGCGCGCTTGGATTTGTTGTATCAACAACCACTGCATAATTATCTCGCAGTCCGGCCGTCGGAACAAAATCGGTCATCTTGCTATTTCCCGAATCCTTAATATCTACAAATTGAGAAACCGTTGCTTCCAAGTCGGCAGAATTTTGCGTATCCAATACATGATACACACAACTCGCCCCGGAACTAAGCGACCCGATGGCAAAGGTGCAGGTTCCGCCCGAGTCAAAATTAACAGTGACATTATTTCCGTCAGTTGTCACCTCTTCCGAAAAAGTAAAATCAACCGTAATATTATCTCCGGCCTTATAGTATCCATCTGTTGAAGTGATACTATCTATTGTCGGGCTGCCGGGATTAGTCGTATCAATTATTATGCCTGAAGGCAAGTTGGTATAATTATTACTAAAATCAGTCAATATATTCAGTGCTCTATCCTGAATTGAACCGCTGACAGCCGCAATGCTTGCAACTTGCAAATTAGCATTATTTTCTCCATCTGCAACGGTGTAGGTGCAAGATCCGCTGGGAGCATAAGCATCCATCGAAAAAGTACAACTACCGCCTGTATTTAGAATAACCGAAACTCTTGCGTCAGTACTAGAAAGTTTTACGGAATCATTAAAATTTACCGTGATTACAAAATTTGTTCCCGCCACATATGTTCCCGCACTCTTATCTGTCGTAACACTATTTATATCTGGCGCTGTTGTATCAACAGCAATATTGTAAGCAGATAATTTTGCAACCGGTTCCATATCCGTCATTTGATTTCCAGCCCCATCTGTGATTATTCCGTTTATTCCACTGACAGTTGTATCTAGAGGAAAAATATTTTCTCCAGCCTGAACAGTATAGTGACAAACAGCCAAAGCGCTGCTATCAACAGTAAAAGAACATAATCCTCCGCTATTTAGATCCACACTAACACTACCGGTGGAAGTAACGACTTTAGAAAAATTAAAAGTTATATCAATTGTCTGACCGGCCTTGTAATAGCCACTTGTCGCAGTCACGCTCGTGATGGTCGGAGCAGTTGTATCTTTTTTTATATTTATTTCCTGATCAGAACCAGTGTTTCCAACTGGGTCAGTGTCACTTACATTAAAAACAAAATAGTCGCCATTGCCAATACTGTCCCAGCCAGGCAATGCGCTGATTAAAGTTACTCCAGTAGTACAACTTATGGGAGCATAGCCAGTAATCCAACATTGCGGACTATTTGTTGCATTATCATTAAATAACACTACTGAATTATTATTTACATCATTCCCATTAATAGGAAAAACAATGTCAAGACCCGGCGCGGTTGTATCAATCGCAATATCCTTGTTAGCCGCCAAATTAGTAGCGGGAGAAAAATTAACCATCGCGTTGCCGACTTGATCAGCAATGGTTCCGGCAATATTATCAACACTCAAGTCGCTGCTCGTATCACCCGCCTGAACAGTATAATTGCAAGTGCCTGAATTGGAATTAGCCACCGCAAAAGCACAAGTTCTATCTGTGGCGCCAGTTTCCAATGTAACAGTAATGTTCCCAGTGGAAGTAATATTTTCAGAAAAATTCACATCGATATCAATAATTTCTCCCGCCTTAAATGTTCCGTTAGCATGATCGGAGTTTACATTCGTAATTGTTGGAGCAGTATTATCCGTATTCAACTGACCGACCAATTGATAACCAATATTTC
>CAZMNQ010000022.1:0-5232 GCA_964567695.1 uncultured Bdellovibrionales bacterium | reverse complement strand
AGGAAGCAGTCAAACCGGAATCTGAATAGTATTGAGTGGTGAAGGTTGGAGCAGTATTATCCGTATTCAACTGACCGACCAATTGATAACCAATATTTCCAGCGCCATCCAAAGATCTCACGCAAAGATAATCAGTGTGATTGCCGGTGATAGAAAAGTCTGTTCCACTGGTGAATGCAATATCTATTGTATCACTCGCATCACAAACATTATCCGTGCTGTATCCATAATATCGACTAGCAACAGCGCTGGAAGGATCGGCATCGAAAACAGAAACATTTATGACATCGGTTTTAGTTGGTCCGGCGTCTGTTCCTGAATTAATAGTAAAGGTTGGAGAAGCCGTATCAATAAGCACCTGATCAATACTAGTATTAGCGTCCATTACATTTCCAGCTAAATCACTGGCATTGGTCACTTCCAAACTAGCTGTTCCGTTAGCATCGCCCCCCACAACCGTCGCTGTGCCAGACCATTGAGTCGCACTGATATAACTGCCTGAAACCGCAATTGTACTTACATCTGATTTTCTGATTACCACTGTCGGGGCAACTGTTTGATCCATATTTTCATTAAATGTCAGACTGACAGAAACAGATCCGGCCTTGGCATAATCCGTCGGAGTAATGGAGCCAGAAGCAGTTGGTTTTATCGTGTTTGTGTAACCAGCCGTTGTAGTCTCATTAGTTGGATTGGCATTGGTGGCGGTGTTAGTGGCAACATCTGTTCCAGTTATGGAAAAATCTTCTTTGACTGTTCCCGTAGCGGCTGCGTCATAACTGATTGTTCTGGTGTAACTGTAAACATTGCCGCTTACTGATGTAGTCGCGGCGCCTGTTACATTATTGGCTGTCCCCTGTGCGCCAATGGTGATGGTGGGTGTTCCACTTAATGCTTCGTTGGAAGTAATTTTGATATAATATGTTCCGGCTTTGAGTCTTGGGTTGTTTCCTAAGGAAGCAGTCAAACCGGAATCTGAATAGTATTGAGTGGTGAAGGTTGGAGCAGTCGTATCCACATTTATTCCGTCGGAAATATTGGTTGCCGGCATTGTCAGTCCAACATTGCAATAAGGATTTGTATCACAAACATTCTGAGCTGTGATTGATGAAACTGCCAAATTAGTCCTGTCTTGTCCCGAAGCAGTTGCTCCCACGGTATATGTACCAGTCAAGGTATTAGCTCCAACTGTATTTAAAATTACGGAAACACCATTATTCAAAAGAACGGTAACAGTTGAAGCTCCGCCTAAATTATTACTGGCGCTATCAGTATAATTGGCGGTTATATTAATATCGCTTGTCGGACCATAAGTTCCGTTACCAGTGCTTGAAGAAAATGAAGTTATGTATGGAGAACCGGTAGTAAAAGTTGAATCAGTGGCATAATAATAATAATTACCATCGAGATTTCTGACGCGCGGAAGATAATGTTTTGTAGATCCAGGGTCAAATCCGGCAATAGTAATGCTATGAGAAGTCTTAAGCATTTCTTCATTTCCAACTAATTGTCCATAGTCAACGGTGGCTCCATAACCAATAAATCCATATGATCCCACATTCGTGTCCCAAGTTATTGTCACTAAGCTATCAGTAATTTGCGCTATTCTCACATTACTTATAATTGGAGCGACTGCTGTAGTAAATGTTTGATTAATACTGATCTCTTGATCGGTGCCATTGGTAGATTTGACTCGAAAATTATATATAGTTCCTGGGAGTAATCCTGCTATTGTAACATCATGATTGATTACCAGCGTTGAATCCAATTTTGTATTTCCATAACTGATTGTCGGTCCGTATTCAACCACCGAATCAGAAGAAACACCAACAGTGTCCCAGTTTATCCTAGCAGTTGTCGTACTGGGAGTTGCTACAATATTCGAAATTGTCGGCATCGTCGCAAAAACAGCTTTTGGAAAAAGTCCAAGAACTGAAAAAGACATCACTGCGATGAGAATCGCAATTTTTATCTCTCTGAATTTTGCCGACAGTTTTTGCATAAATCTTTTTCTATTTATATCGCAAAGCCACTAATGGATTAAGCCGAGAAGCCCGTGTCGCGGGATAGATGCCCGTAATAAATCCGATGATGGCAGAAAAACTCAGGATAAAAATAATAAACCAAATCGGGGTGTAGAAAATCTGCACCGTTTGTCCGCCTAAATTCTTGGCTAGGAGGTTAAAAGCAAAGTTGGCTAAATATGAACCGCCGAAACCGATTATCACGCCGCCCACGCCGCCCAAAAATCCGATGGCCAACGATTCCGTCAAAAACAAAAATTGAATTTCCCTGTTGCTGGCGCCAATGGCTTTCATTGTTCCAATTTCATTAGTTCTTTCCAAAAGGGCAATAGTCATCGTGTTAAACATTCCAATCGCGGAAACAGTCAACGCCACAATACCAAACAGCGCCAATATGATTTGGATTATGGAAAAAATTTTATTCGCCTGATCAACTGTGTCTGTTAATGCTAAAACGGAAAATCCGCCCTCTATTATGGCATGCCGCACTGCTTCCAAATTACTCTGGTCATTTATTTTCACTTTTACCTCGTCATAGGCATCCGGAGTCAAACCACCTGTCCATCCGCTCGGAATAAAGCCAGAGCTTTCCGAAGAATCCTCCACAATACCAGAAATAATAAACTTTTGATCCAGCGGAATAACCTCATTATCCATCAAAAGCTCTTGCTTATTATCCTGATCTTCTTGCGGGATGACCAGGGTTATATTCACTTCCTGACCCAAGGACTGCTCCGGACTATCAATTCCCAAAGAGGTCAAAGCGCCCGTGGACAAAATAATTTTTGCTTCCTTATCCTCTTTATAACTTTCGCCGGCAAGCATCTCTATGCCACCCAAACGAAAAAATGCGCCATTGGTCGCGCTGAGTTTTATATTGCTAGTGACATCGCCAACTTTAAATTGGGACAAAACCATTTGCACCGGGCTCACCTCTATGACATTTGGAATTTTAGCAAAATCATCAATAACTTGTTTATTGATTTTTATGACCTCCGCATTCGTTGTGGCAACATCCAGTGTCAAAAGAGCGTCGGACTTAGCAATTTTTTCCAGCAAAACTTTTTGCAATCCATAACCCAAAGAAACCAAAAATAAAGTCGTGCCGATGCCCACGCTGATACCCAGCACAGTCAAAAATGTTCGCAGCTTTCTGGTTTTGAAATTTCTGGTAGATAATCGTATATTGTCTAAAACAAACATAAATTTATTTTTTATTTTCCAAATTGCAAAAGCATTATTATTTCCATTTTTCTCGCTAAATTCTTAGCACTGCCGCGATTGAGTCCGACGCCGCCCTTTTCAAACGGATAATCCAGATATTCTCTGAATTCTTTTTTGCTAATCTTACTCAACAGCCGATATTCAATGCCTTTATTCAATGCTTCCACTTGACTCAAATTCAAGCTGCCTTCAAACCCATCCAGCAGAGATCTTCTGACTGTATCAATCGTATTTCTGATTGGATCTGCCTGGCTGTCTTTTATACTAGGCGATTCCTCCGATATGTAACTCGCTTCCTTTACTACTTTTTCGATTATGGCGGAAAATTTAAGCGCCGTATTTTTATTCAGTCCCATCCCGCCATTTTCCACCGGACGATCCAATATATCCAGCAGTTCTTGACGCTTGATTCTGTTTAATAAGCGATCTGTGATGACTCGTTCCAATGTGGAAATATCTTCTGAGTCAAGATTGTTAAGCAAATAAGCCACCAGCATTTTCGCTTTGAAAGGCGCCATCATCACATGCAGTTGCATAGAAGACAAATCCGGATAGGCCTGCAAAAGAAGATCCAGTTCGGTTCTTTCTTTTTTTATACCGCTCTCCGAATCACCCGGCGCGCTTTCTTTCTTCATCTCTTTTCTCTTCTGATTGATTTCTATTTTTATGATTTTTCCATCTTTGATATAAAATATTCTGTCGGCATAAAATAGATGTTCCGGATTATGTGTAACAGAGATGATGGTTTTTTTGTCTTCCATATTAAGAATGTTCAAAATTTCCAACACATTGCTAGCCGACTGACTATCCAAATTTCCCACCGCTTCATCGGCTAAAATAATCGGTGGGTTGTTTATGAGAGCCCTGGCAATGCCCACGCGCTGTTGCTGTCCGCCGGAAAGTTCCTGCGGCAAGCGGCTTTCAAAGGCATCCAATCCTAATTTCTTAAGCAGCGCTCTGCCAGCCGCTTTGCGGACGGCCGGCTTCACTCGTTCAAAAACTTGCGGCAAAACAACATTGCCTAGAATATTCAAAGTCGGCACCAAATTATAGCTTTGAAAAATCATGCCAATTTTTCTACAATGAAACTTGGCCAACTCATAGGGAGACAAATTGGCTATATCCTGATCATCAATCAAAACTGTTCCCTCCGTTGGAATTTCCAGTCCAGCCACAATATTCAAAAGCGTTGATTTCCCACAACCGGACGGACCAAAAAACACCACATATTCTTGAGCATATATTTCTAGGGAAATTCCTTCCAACGCCCGCGCCTCATTATTTTTTCCGGCATTGTAAATAACATCTACATCCTTTATCTCCACAATAACTTTCCTCGACAAAGAAGAATTTTTCTCCACATCCAAAGGAGCAGTTTGTGTTGAAGAACCAACCTTTTCTTGTGCTATTTTTTCTGCTTTTAAAAAAGGCGACCACATAGGCTAATTTTGTTTGTTTTGCTAGATAAAAATTACATTGCAGACATTTTTTATTCCTCAATAACCAAAAAATTTCAACCAAAGATTGCTTGCTTTTTACTAGTTATATTTTACCACAAAAAGACCCTAAAAAAAAGCCCTGCAAACAGAACTTTTTCCCTTTAACCACACGCTAATTAAAGTATTCTAATTCTCCAAAAAATCTTGCGACAAACTAACATTTTTTCGATTAGCCAACCAATAAGCTGTCTCTTAATTTTGCCTATTGCAAATCTTTCTTCATCCTCTCGAAATCCTCTTTGGACACTTCTCCCTTGGCATAGCGCTCCTTCAAAATATCCATGGCATTGCCCTCTTTATGCCTATTTTCGTCATGGCTATGTCCGCAACCGTGCCCTAATCCGCTGTGCACCAAAGCCAAAATGGCCCAGATAACAAGCCCCCAGAATATAATCATAAAAATCCAACCAAAGCCAAAACCATACCCCCAACCCATATTGCCAAAATAATTTCCCATCATATATTTTTAATTTAATATTTACACT
>CAZMNQ010000021.1:0-12014 GCA_964567695.1 uncultured Bdellovibrionales bacterium | reverse complement strand
TTCTCGTTTACAGACTCGCCGGCCGGTGATTATTTGGTTTGGTTGGGCAGAATTGTTCCGATAAAAGGGTTAGAGTGTGCTCTTGAAGTCGCAGATAAATTAGAAAAAAAAATTGAGGTCATAGGCCATATTGATAGGGAGAATATAAAAAATTTCGAGTTTTTCAACTCTAAAATCAAAAGCAAGTTGGATAATCCTCTCGTAGATTTTGTCGAAACGGATGACAGACAAAAAAGGGACGAACTGCTTAAAAACGGGAAATGTCTTCTTTTCCCAATCTGCTGGGAAGAGCCGTTTGGCTTGGTAATGACCGAGGCAATGTCTTGTGGGACACCGATTGTTGCTTTCGCTCAGGGTTCAGTGCCTGAGATTGTAAGAGACGGTGTGACGGGGTTTGTTGTTAATCTATCAGAAGATGACAAGCGCGGTGATTGGATCATAAAAAAGACCGGAATCGAAGGAATGGTTAAGGCGGTTAAAAAGATCTATGAGATGCCAGACATAGAGTATCGAAAGATGCGCCAGAACTGTCGGAAGCACGTTGAACAAAATTTCACAGTTGAAAAAATGGTTGATGGGTATGAGGCGGCCTATCAAAAGGTGATCGTGGATTTTCACCAGAAACACTAATATACATTTTCCTTGAACCCTTCTTGATTGCCAAGCGAAATTTATGATATCATCATATTACGGTAAAAAGGCAGCAAGATTAATGAACAAAGTGAGGTAATCATGCATTATGCGGTGATCATGGCGGGGGGAACAGGAACGCGTTTGTGGCCGATGAGCCGAGCGGCTAAACCCAAACAGTTTCATAATTTAGTTAGCGATAAGACCCTGTTGGTGGAAACATATGAGCGGGTAAAGAAAGCTGTTCCCGAAGGAAATATTTTCATTTCAACCAACACAAGGTACGAAGAAGAGATTAGGCGCCAGCTCCCGAATCTTTTAGCTGAAAACTTTATCATTGAGCCGGAAAAGCGAAACACTGCTCCGGCTTTAGCTTATGTCAGTGCGGAAATAGTGCGCCGTGATAAAGATGCGATTATTGCCACGATTGCCTCGGATCACGTCGTCAACAATATCGATGTTTTCGTCAATACTCTGAAAATTGCGTTTAAGGCGGCGGAAAAGTATCAAGACCATCTGATCATGGTCGGGATCAATTCAACTCGACCCGACACCGGTTTGGGCTATATCAAAATGGGCAAATCAGCAGGAGAGATTGATGGAGAGCAAATATTCGCGGTTGATAAATTTCTGGAGAAACCGGACGTAAAGACAGCCGAAAAATACCTGCAAAGCTGGGAATATCTCTGGAATGGGGCGTACTACTTTTTCCGTGGCGAGCAAATGATGGAGTGGGTACAAAAATACATTCCCAAAACGTATCGGGTGATTCAGGAAATCTCCAAATTGAAGAAAAAAGCCGGCAACGGGGTGACGCAAGCCAAGATCAAAGAAATTTTTAAATCAGTCACGGACGAGCAATTCGAAAATGCTATTATCGAGCAAAAGGATTTCAGCAAAATTTTGGTTATCCCGGCTGATTTGGGCTGGTCTGATATCGGTAATTGGGGTACGCTCCACGATGTCTTGAGCGAAAACTTCAACTCAAGTGTCATCTCAAGGGGTCACCACGTCGACGTCGGGTCCGAAAGGTGTCTCGTTTATGGCGGCGAGAAAATGATCGCAACTATCGGATTAAAAGATATTGTGGTAATCGATACGCCAGATTCGATTTTAATTGCCAGCAAACATAACGCTCAAGACGTTAAAAAATTGCTTGATAAGCTTAAGGGCGATGGCAAACACCTGTATCTTTGATAATTTAAGTTATGAGGTAAAAAGTGAGAAACGATGTAATCCAAAAAATTAACGAAAAAATTTTTAAGTCATACGATATAAGGGGAATCTATCCTGACCAAATTAACGGCGAAGCAGCTTTCAAGATTGGCCAGGCTTTCGCTGAATATATTGGCTCAGATATTGTTGTTGGGCGCGACATGAGAATGTCGTCGGATGAGATATTCGAAAATTTTGCCAGAGGAGTAAATTCACTTGGGTACAACGTAGCGGACCTCGGGCTTTGCACTACTCCGATGTTAAACTTTGCTGTAGCCGATCAGGGGTTCAAAGGCGGTGCAATGATTACTGCCAGCCATAATCCCGCCCAGTATAATGGCATTAAGTTGATTGGTGGGAATGCGGTGATGTTGAGCAAAGATAAGGGTATTGGCGAGATTAAAGAGTTGGTCTTGAAGGATGAATTTAAGGTGGCTGATTCGCCCGGAAAAATCGAAAAACTAGATATTCTCGATAAATATGTCGATTGGGTGTTAGTGAAAGTCGGGCCGCTTAAAAAAATTAAAGTTGTTGTCGACTGCGGAAATGGTATGGCGGGCATTTCAGCTAAACCGGCCTTTGAAAAGTTAGGTCTTGACGTTACCGAGCTTTATTATGAACCTGATGGCACTTTTCCAAATCATCCAGCCAATCCGGCTGAGCCGGATAATCTCAAAGATATTGAGGAAAGTGTTAGGCAAGAAAACGCCGATCTTGGTATTGTGTTTGACGGGGATGGCGACAGAGCATTTTTTATCGATGAACTTGGCAAAACTCATGCTGTTGGTTTTTTGCTGGCGGCGATCGCCGACCATGAGCTCAAAGACCATCCCGGAGAAAAAGTATATTATGATTTACGATTTTCTAAAAAAGTAGTCGAAGCGATCAAAAACGCCGGTGGTGAGCCCGTTAGAATGAGAGTCGGCAATCCTTTTTACAAGGAAAAACTAATTAACCAGGGCGGATTGATGGCGACGGAAGATTCCGGTCATTTTATGTACGCTGAAAACTACGGCTTGGACGACGGGCTTTTTGCCGCGCTGAAAGTTCTACAATGGCTGACCAAAACCGGCAAGACCTTTTCTGCATTTATCGCGCCATACGAAGAAGGTTGCTATATCAGCGGCGAGACCAATGTTGAAACGGAGGAGGCGGCCGAAATAATTGCTGATTTGAAGGAAAAGTATAAAGACGGCAAGCTCGATGAGCTTGACGGAGTTACGATCGAATATCCCGACTGGTGGTTCAACCTGCGTGCTTCAAACACCGAGCCACTGGTTAGATTAAACATTGAAGCGAACAACCCCAAGTTGTTGGATGAAAAAAAAGCAGAATTATTAAAGATTATTAAAAGATAAAATAATTTACGCCCAGTTAATCCGCTTTGGTGGATTGTGCAGGGCTTTCGGGTTTCGCTGAGGGTGAGGACCCGAGTTGGAGGCTAAGATGAGTAAAATATTGGTAACCGGCGGCGCCGGATTTATCGGCTCAAACTTGTCCAACATGATGGCTGAAAAAGGTCATGAAGTGACCGCAGTTGATAACTTATCGCTTGGCAAAACTGAAAATCTTTCCGATAAGGTTAAATTTGTTCAAGGGGATGTTAATACAAAAGCAGATCTTAAAAAAACCGGAGAGAGCTTCGACTATGTTGTCCATTTAGCTGCCTCATCTTCGGCGCCGATGTTTGCCAAAGACATGTATTATGCATATCAAAATAATGTAGCTGGGCATATTAATGTGATGCAGTTTGCCAAAGATGTTGGTGCAAAAAAACTTCTTTTTGCCTCAACTTCGTCAATTTATGGCAATAACCCGACTCCGCTAACCGAGGATCAGGAAGTTGTTCCCCCGAACCATTATTCGGTTACTAAGTTTGCGCAGGAGGGTGCTTCGCGGATTTTCTCTAAAACCGAGGAGATCGAAATCATTGCTTTTCGTTTTATGTCAATTTACGGGTTAAACGAAGATCATAAAACGACTTTTGCCAATTTGGTCAGCCAATTTATCTGGGACATGGCTCGCGACAAAGCGCCAGTGCTATATGGCGATGGAACACAAGAGCGCGATTTTACCAATGTTGCCGACGTGGTGCAGGGGATCGAGCTCGCGATTGAAAATGAGAAAATGTATGGATTTAATATCTTCAATATTGGCACAAACGAGTGTGTTAATCTGGTTCAGTTAGTTGAGCTCATTAACAAAGTGCTGGGAAAAAATATTAAACCGGAATTTATTCCAAACCCGATCAAAGAAGGGTACGTGAGATCGCAGCTTGCTGACATTACTAAAATTTCCCGAGAACTTGGCTTCAAGCCAACAGTTGGACTCGAGGAGGGAATCCAGGAGATTGTTAACAATCTCAAAAAGCGAGATTTGAAATCTCAAGCGTAGCCAAGAGGTCAAGGTTTAGAAAACGGGATTTGAATTCTCAAACGCGGGAGGATCTGCCGATCTGCTTGGAGACCAACTTGATTTTCGCGAGATAGTTTTAACTGTTAGCAATTTTAAAAAAATCATTCTATGGGCCTGTCGGCAAATAAACCTGTAAGCCAATTCGGCAGCAACATTTTGTAAACTTTTCGGTCATATTTCGGCAACATTTTTGATGATCCCTCGGACATACTCGGGACAGGTTCTAACGTATTTTTCGTATTTTGTTTTTCTCCTTATCATCAGGTATAATAAAGGTATAGAAAATAAGGAGGAAACTATGTATTCATTTATGCCATCGCCAGCCAAATTGATCGGCTCAAGTGAAGAAGAACTATTGGAAAAGTCAGTGAGCGCCGATCATCCCTTTCGTCTGCTTTCAAGCTCGATCAAACTTGATAAAATAGCCAGAAAATATCGTCATTTATACTCAAACCTCGGAACCAAAGGTTTGCCGATTGAAAAGGCCTTCCGCCTTCTGGTCATTCAATTCCTTGAGGATTATTCCGATAGGGAGATGGAGAGAGCAATTGAGGAGAATCTGGTCGTCAAATGGTTTTGCGGTTATTTGCCAACAGAGCCAACTCCCGATCATAGTTTCTTTGGAATCTTTCGAAAACGCCTTGGCACAAACAATCTCAAAAACATTTTTGATGAAGTAAACAATGAACTGAGAAAAGCCGGTCTCATTGGCGACGCTTTCAGCTTTGTTGACGCCACCGGTATTATCACCAAAACCGCTCTCTGGGACGAGAGAGATAAAGCCATCGCGAATTCCGAAAGTAAACTCAACAATGCAAATGTTTCGAAGTATGGAGCAGATAAAGATGCCCGCTACGGCTGTAAGGGAAAGGATAAGTTCTTCTACGGCTACAAGAGACATTGTAGAGTTGATATGAAACAAGGATTGATTACCAAAGTAGCCGCCACGCCCGGAAACATAAATGACGATAAAGCCCTCGAACATGTTTGTCCCAAATCAGGCATGGTTATTGCCGATAAGGGTTATGATACTCAATTTGCCAAAGTAGTCGCCAGAAAAAAAGGTTGTCATTTCAGGGCAATCAAAAAGATAAACCGCAAAGATAAAAACCAAGATTTTGACCGTTGGCTATCAAAAGTAAGGATGCCTTTTGAGAGCACATTCTCCAAATTACACAAAAGAACAAAATATAGAGGATTAGCTAAAGTTCAGTTTCAAGTTCTAGCCGAAGCAATTGCGCATAACCTCAAGAGATTGATTGTTATAACCAAAGCCAAGCAAACTTCTTTTTCAACAGGATAATTCATGGGTGGATTGTGTCCAAAAGATGATAATTTGCCGACAGTAACACAATAAAACATCCAAAAGCAAAATAGAAAACAAAAAACTTGCCAAAAAGCGAGCAGTTTTATATTGGTGAGCCAAAAATTACACAACTTTTACAAAATTTGATATTTGTCGACAGGCCCTTTATCTAACGTTTTGACTGATCTTTGACAATTCTTCTTGAAGCCCCAGTGTCTATCTTGTATAAAGGTAGTTAGCGGGGCTTCAAGAAACCTGAACCCAAGCTCTTACGGAAGAGATGGGCAGGAATGCCGGCGGGCTTACGCAAGGAGGCGATAACTGATGACGAATCAGATTACGCCAACTGAAGGACAGGTTGCACAGGTCAAGGACCTCCTCGGCGCCGCGATTCGCAAGAGCGGTGTCAGCAAGGACGGCATGGACCTGCTGATCGGCAGCGGCGGTGTGTTTCAAGACCGCATCCTCCCGATCATCCAGGACCTCGGGGGCATCACCCCGAACCCCCACGAGAAGGAAGTTACCAACCGGACCTACGGCTACCCCGCGGGCTGGACGGTTCCGACCTTCGACGAACAGCGTGAGCGCACCGCCAAGATGTATCCCGACCTGGTTCTGCCCGAGATCACCAACAAGGACATCGTTGTCCCCGGCGGATGGGATGGTGTCTGGTGGTTCCCGCCCAAGATCGTGGCCATCGGCCGCATCTGTGGGGTCGCCGACTGCTACGTCGCAGACTACGGCACGGTAGTGAAGCATCCGCTCGCCCTCATCGGGCAGAAGCGGAACTTCACCAACTACCGTACCCAGGACGGCGACAAGCTGACGGCGGAGTACATCCGCATCAACGAGGTGGTCCGCGGTTGCATCCAGACCTTGGAGGCTGCCACCGATGGGGACTTCTTGTCCCCGATGCCGATCACGTTCGGGCAGTTCTACGGAGGCTTCAGCCCCCGCAACGCCCGCGAGACGGCTATCTGTCGGCAGGAGCTGCCGTTCTGCACCGCGTACGTCGCATCGCTGCTCGGGATCATGCCCGAACGCCTCGTGGCCTACGAGGACCTGTGGATTGACGTTCCCACCGACGAGTGTCGCTGGGATCTCGGCGGCCCATGGTCTGGCTCGCTGTACTTCTGCTTCCTTGGCGACAGGCTGGGGCTCTACGCCAGCGATGCTGGCAGTGCCAGTGGCGACTACGGCTCGGTCGTCGGTCTCCCGGGAGTGTTGGAGCTGGTCGTCTAAACCGCTCGGACCCTTTCGGGCCTTCGATCTCTCGATCAGGGGGCGAGCAAAGCTCGCCCCCGAAACATTTTTTTTCAAAACACCGATTTCTCTTTATAAAACTAATTACTAAACTCTTTGTAAAAGGGGCTAATGCATTCTGATTTACGGATCAGAGTCGCCCTGGTTTATTTGGTAAGAAGCCAAATTGACACTCCTTGCCTTAGTTAAGCATAAGAGGGTGCGAAAGCTGCCTCTGATTTCAATTCAGCGAAACTAAGGTGTCCGGTTTTTTTATCTAAAATTTTAAATCGATTGACGCGAGGTCAAAAAAACGATACAAAAAGAAGTAGGTAAAAGAAAGGAAAAGGCGACCATGATTATCGGTTTGAGTGGAGTACTGGCTGCCGGCAAAGACACGGTGGCGGAGTATCTGGAAGAAAAAAGGGGGTTTCAGCACGTCTCACTTTCGGCGATTTTGCGCGAGATGGTGGGCGAAATGGGGCTCGAGATAAATCTGGAGAATTTAACCGAAGTAGGAAACTCGCTGAAAGAGAAGGACGGTCCGGCTTGCCTGGTAGAAAAGGCGAAGCGGAAAGCCGACTTTGATCAGGACCTGGTGATTTCCAGCATTAGGCAACCCGGTGAGATTGAACGGTTGCGCCAGGAAAGGGATTTTTTTATGATTTTTGTATCCGCTGACCCGAAAGTCAGGTTCGAGCGATTGTTAAAACGAAACCGTTCCGGCGATGTAACCGATTTTGATGAATTTCTAAAACTTGAAGCGGAACAAATGGATGGCAAAGCTGGCGGGATGAATTTGGGTAAATGCCGAGAGATGTCCGATTATTTTTTGGAGAACAATGGAACCATAGTGGAATTTGAAGACAAGATAGAAAAAACGCTAGATGAAATAAAAGCTAAGATTAAAAATGAGCAAAAATAAACTTATTTGTATTGTTGGGATGTGCGGAGCCGGAAAGTCGGAGGTGGCCGATTACATGATGGGAAAACGGCAGTTTGGCTATGTCCGGTTTGGCCAAATAACGCTTGATGAAGTGAAGCGCATGGGAAAAAAGCCAAACGAAGCACTAGAGAAAAAAATTCGCGAAGCATTTCGCAAAAAACACGGTATGGCTGCTTTCGCAATTTTGAACAGCTCGAAGTTTGACGACTTGCTCAAGACGGAAAATGTTATTGGAGACGGGCTGTATTCCTGGGAGGAATACGTATACCTAAAAGATAAATACGGTGATCAATTTGTTTGTTTGGCGGTTTATGCTCCGCCTGGCACGCGCTATAGGCGATTGGATGGTCGTGCTAAAAAACATGGAACGGATGATGACTTGAGGTTCCGCAGCTTTACGCCCGCGGAGGCGGCTTCGCGCGACAAAGCGGAAATTGAAAACCTTAATAAGGCCGGCCCGATAGTGATGGCGGACTATTTGATTTTAAACACGCAATCAATTCCTGCCTTGAGGAAGCGCGTTGATGAAACCTTAGAACAAATTTTTGATTAAATTTGGGGGAAAAGGAGGAGGATGGAAGAGCAAATAAAACCGGCCGAGCAAAAACAATCTCGTCCAAGCTGGGATGAGTATTTTATGAATTTGGCTCACTTGGCAGCGACACGTTCAACCTGTAACAGGGGGGTTCCGGTAAAATATGCTAAAGATAGGAAGGGAGTTGGAGCAGTCATTGCAGGCGACAAAGTCACTTTAGCAACGGGATATAATGGATCTGCGAGAGGTCTCGATCATTGTGATGAGGTCGGGCATGAAATAGTCGAAGGACATTGCATAAGGACCGTACACGCGGAAGCAAATGCGGTCGCATCCGCCGCCAAGCGTGGTGTTGCAATCGATGGAGCGACGGTGTACTCGACCGCATCGCCATGTTATGATTGTTTCAAGTTGTTAATTAACTGTGGGGTTAAGCGGGTAGTTTGCGGTTCTTTCTACGGAAGTAGATATGGTGCGAGTGATAAGGTAGTTGCACTTGCAGCACAGGCCGGAATACAATTGGAATTTATGAAAAGTTATGCTGACAACGATCATTCTCTAGATCCCGATACGATGCGGTTAGACACGAAATCGAGCGATCGAAAATTGAAAATAAAAAAACTGCGACCAGATGCTACGATCCCGAATTTTGCTCGAGAGGGGGATGCGGGGTTAGATTTATATACAGTTGATAATTTGAACATTGATCCAGGTGAGAGAGTTAAAGTCGCCACCGGAATTGCAATGGAAATACCTCCGGGATATGTTGGTCTGATCTGGGATAGAACCGGTGTTTCGTTTAAGCGAGGCCTAAAAATAATTGGTGGCGTAGTCGATTCGTCTTATCGTGGGGAAATTTTCCCGCTGATGGCGAACATTTCGGACGAACAAGTTGAAATATCTGCCGGCGAAAAAATTGCCCAAATGGTGATACAGCCGTTTTCACGACCGGAAATCGAGTTAACGAATGAGATATCTCAAACGGAGAGGGGCGAGCAAATGTTCGGAAGTAGCGATCTAAAGCCAATCTCGCAGGACGATATCAAAAAAGTTATAAAGATAAATAATCCCGAGGAGGATAATGGATCTCAAAAAGGCCGATGGTAGGATTTACAAACTGATCGAAGAAGAAAAGGTTCGCCAACGCGATGGGCTTGAGATGATAGCTTCGGAGAATTATGTTTCGCCTGCTGTGCTTGAGGCAACCGGCTCGATTTTGACAAACAAATACGCCGAAGGATATCCAGGGCACAAATATTATGGTGGCTGTGAAGTAATTGATAAAATTGAAAATCTTGCAATTGAGCGACTCAAAAAACTGTTTGGGTGCAGGTTTGCAAATGTTCAGCCCCATTGCGGATCCTCGGCTAATATGGCGGCCTATTTTGCTATTTTGACTCCGGGCGATAGAATTTTAGGTCAAAGTTTAGACGCGGGCGGTCACCTCACTCATGGCGCCAAAGTATCATTTTCCGGGCAAATTTTTGAATCGTACGGCTATGGGCTTTCGTCTAAAACTGGCCTGTTGGATTATGAAGAGATCGCCAAGTTGGCTAAAAAGGTAAAGCCAAAAGCGATAGTGTGTGGATATTCCGCATATCCCAGAACGATTGACTTTAAAAAATTCAAAAAAATCGCCAATTCCGTTCATGCCTATCTGATCGCTGATATTGCTCACATCGCTGGGTTGGTGGCAACCGGATTTCATCAGTCGCCGATCGGCTAAAAAACTTTCCCTATCTCGCGCATAGTCGCAAAAGAGTTCAGCTTCAGGCTTTTCTTCGAGATATTCACTTACTCGGCCATCCCAAATTTATTGAAAATTGTCTCGGACCTCTTTCGGAATAGCATACCAAGAATCTATCATCGGGATAGAATCATATTTTGTACCAAGAGAAATCTGATTTATTACAGAGATAAATTTTATATTATTAACGATTGCGCGTCTGATTTTTTCGGGGTTTTTAACAGTTTCGGCGTATTTTCCAACATATTCATTTTGTTCGTTCGGTTTGGTTTTAGTAAAAGCGAAAACAAGAAAATAATACAATTCATTTGGATCGAAATTTTCGGAATAGCTGATTTTGGAAAAAAAATCTCGGATCTCACCGGAAATCAAATGAGCTTTTTTTGGGCTGGAAAGCATTTTGTTAGCACGCTCAAGATATTCTTTTTCGCCCTCACCTTCTTTTGGCACTAAAGCCCTGACCAATTCAGTTGACAACCCACCGCCATATTCAAAAGACTCGGCTACCAATTCTGCTTCTTGACCGATGGAGGAAATTCCCTTTTCCATTTTATTTTCCAGATAAAAAACTTTTCAACTCTAATATATCACAAACATAATGCCGATTTAGCAGTTATTAACAAGCTGGCAAATAAAATTGTAATGATTTTTGCGAGGAAATTTGCGATGTAGAAAATACCAATATGTATTATTTATTTTGTCGAATTGCGTCGGCCATCGCATGAATAAATCGGCCAATAATATTGCCATCGCCAATTCGTGGCAAAAGGTAATAAAGAATTACCGCAATTAGAGCCAAACCAAAAACCCAACCGATACTGTAAAATATACCTTTCAAAATCATCCAACCCAAATTATTCGCGCGGCGAGTCGCCTTTTCAAGTTTAGTAATCTCTTCGGTTAATTTGTCATCTGGCATCTTCCTCCTTTTGTATATTTATTGTATTAAATTGTCGCAATGTTTACAACTCTAAACCGGCAATTTCAGTTTGTGGTTGACAAAAACGAACATTTCTGTTAGTTTGAGAAGACGCAAAAAACACTGGGAGGCGATAAAAGTGCTGATACTTCCGTGCCCAGAAGATTTGGAGAGATATGGCTGGATTAGCCTAATTTTCGCTGAGAATCAGGGACTTTTTATTCCGGCAACAATTATTAATCATTTAGATGAGAGTATTGATCCTGACGAGTTCGCTGTTAGCTTGCTTCAAACGATCAATAGTTTTGAACATTTGCCAGAAACAAATGAATATTTGGCTATTTCTCATTGTGGAGCATCACTGATTTTGGAACATTTGGAACCCGGTGAGTTTGGTACACTGAGAGCAAACTGTTTGTTTAACATTCGAACCGGTGGGGGGGAAAACTCCCACACGGAACAATTTTTCCAAGAACCCAAAAAAAATAATTTTTACCAAACAGACTAAACGGTCCGTTTTTTTTAAAGAATTTTTTTCAGATATTTGCCGGTGTATGATTTAGTATTTTTGGCAACTTCTTCCGGAGTCCCACAGACAACAATTTCACCTCCGGCATCACCACCGTCGGGACCGAGATCGATAATTTGGTCAGCGGTTTTAATTACATCCATATTGTGTTCAATTACAACAACAGTATTGCCTTTATCTACTAAAGCAATCAAAACACCAAGCAGTTTTTTAACATCTTCGAAATGAAGTCCGGTCGTTGGCTCATCTAAAATGTAAAGGGTTCTACCGGTTGATTTGCGTGCCAGTTCAGTGGCCAATTTAATTCTCTGCGCTTCCCCGCCAGAGAGAGTTGTTGCCGGCTGGCCAAGCTTGATGTAACCCAAACCGACCTCTGACAAAACAGCTAATTTCGATTTAATTTGTGGAATATTTTCAAAAAACCTTAACGCTTCATAGACTGTCATATCTAAAATTTCGGAGATATTTTTATCCTTGTAATGAATTTCCAACGCTTCATGGTTATAACGAGCGCCTTTGCACTCCGGACA
>CAZMNQ010000020.1:8037-12431 GCA_964567695.1 uncultured Bdellovibrionales bacterium | reverse complement strand
CGACAAAGGAGCAGGTCTCTCAATGTGAGACCTCGCTCCTTTTTTTATTTTTCACTCAAATCCGCCTGAATTGGCGGTTTTTGGTTTTTTTGTGGATAAATGCCATAAAAACATAACTTGACTTTATAATTTATGGTGTTAAAATGTAAATAAGGTTAATTATTTATATATTTTTGATATGCAGAAAATACACAGAGAATTATTTGGCGAGTTGAAGGCTCACCTAAACGCTAGGGAAATATCCTTGATTGTCGGACCTCGTCAGGCTGGTAAAACCACGCTAATGACTGAGGTTAAGGCATATTTGGATCAAAAGGGAGAAAAAACAATCTTTCTGAATCTTGATTATGAAGCCGACAAAATATTCTTTAATTCGCAAACAGATTTGATTGGCAAATTGGACTTGGAGCTTGGCCGGAAGAAGGGTTTTGTTTTTATTGATGAAATCCAAAGAAAAGAAAATGCCGGGCTGTTTTTAAAGGGAATATATGATCTTAATTTGCCGTATAAATTTATCATTTCCGGTTCTGGAAGTTTGGATTTGAAAGAAAAAATGCATGAATCTCTGGCTGGCCGAAAAAGAATTTTTGAATTAGGTACCGTCAGTTTTCGCGAGTTTGTTGATTTTAAAACAGAATATAAATATAGTCAAAAGTTAGGCGATTTTTTTGCGGTAGAAAAGGATCGGTCGCTCTCTTTGCTTTTGGAATATTTAAATTTTGGAGGATATCCGCGAGTTATTTTGGAGAAAAAGCTTTCCGAGAAGACGAGGATAATTAATGAAATATTTCGCAGTTATGTAGAAAAAGACATCGCTTATTTTTTGGGAGTAAATCGCGCAGATGCCTTTAGCTTGCTTATAAAATTATTGGCCAGTCAAACCGGACAAATTATTAAATATTCAAAGCTGGCTGAAGAAAGCGGAATTAGTTCGGCAACACTGAAAAATTATCTTTGGTACGCGGAAAAAACTTTTTCCATACGAATGATTGCTCCATATTTCAAAAATAAGCACAAAGAAATAACGAAAGCGCCAACAGCTTATTTTTATGATTTGGGTCTCAGAAATTTTTCGCTGGGCTTGTTTGGAAATTTGTCCCAATCAGATCAGCTGGGTTTTATATTTCAAAATTTTGTGGCTAATTGTTTGTTGGAAAAAAATATTAATACAGCCAGGACTTTGCATTTTTGGAGAACATTGGATAAAGCAGAAGTGGATTTCGTGCAGAGCGATGGGGAATCGGTTTTGCCCGTTGAAGTTAAATATTCACAACTTAAAAATCCGTCAATTGCCAGATCCTTGCGCAATTTTATCCAAGAATACTCCCCGAAAGAAGCTTGGGTAATAAATTTGACGCTAGAGGATGAAATTAAAATTGGCAGCACACTTGTTAAATTCGTTCCATTTCATAAATTATAGTACTTGTTGCAATGAGGATCGATAGTGCAGGCGATTCTGCTTTTCCACCCGGCTGCTAATTTAGCCTGAAAATCGTTGCGGGGGAATTGTGGCTTGTGCCGTCGCCGAGAAGTTTTGCCAATAGAAATAACTTCAGAACTCCAAATTCGAAGGCTCAATTTTCGGAGCGGATAAGGCTTTTTTCAGCCAAACCTGCCTGAATTGGCGGGTTTTGTGGTGAAAAATGCTTGCTATGAGCCATTTGAAAGATTAGCTGGTTGACAAAGATATAGCAAAGATATAATATGTAATTATTAAATACATATTATAGGTTAAAATATATAAATACTATGGATATATCTGAAATAATAAAAACTTTGGATAAATGGAATTTTTGGAATCAAAAAGTTGATACTGGATTTCGGCGTTCTTTTTATTTGGAAAAGCTGGAGCGACTGATGCGCATGCCAGAGGTGATAGCCATAACCGGGGTGAGGCGATCAGGCAAGTCAGTGATTATCCTTCAGATCATTGAAGATTTAATCGAGAAAGGCGTACACCCGAAAAATACTCTGTATGTTAATTTTGAGGAACCGAATTTTTCGGATGATTTGAATGTAAAATTTCTTGTGCGGATGTTTGATGCTTATCTTGAGGCTTTTGCGCCCAAAGGCAAGATGTATCTTTTTTTGGACGAAGTGCAAATGGTTTCCGGCTGGGAAAGATTCGTTGTTTCCCTCTATGATCGCAAGGTTGATATCAAAATTTTTGTGACTGGGTCTTCATCCAAACTGCTGACGGGAGAAATTTCCACATTACTTTCGGGTCGCTATATTTCGGAAGTGGTTTACCCCCTGGGTTTCAAGGAATTTATGGATTTTAAAAAAGAAGATTACTCACCCTTTTTAATAAAATCACCAAAGTTGTATAATTATTTGCGCGAATATATTGAGTTTGGCGGTTTTCCCCGCGTAATTACGGAAAGTGATGTTTATGGAAAAAGACTTGTTTTGATGGAATATTTTAATTCAATTTTGGAAAAAGATGTTTTGTTGAGACATAAAATCAGAAATACCAAAGATGTGAGCGAAGTGGCAAATTTTGCCATGGCTAATATAGCCAGCCAAATATCTAGTTATAGAATGGGAAAAGATTTAGGCATTGCCAGTTTGAGCGCGCGAAGATATTTTGGATATTTTGAGGAATCTTTTCTGCTTCAATTCACGCCTTTCTTCTCATATTCGGTTAAAAAGCAAATTTACAATCCGCAGAAAGTTTTTTCGATAGATACTGGCCTGCGCAACGCAGTTTCATTTAAATTTAGTTCGGATATAGGCAAGCTTTTGGAGAATATCGTTCTGCTTGAGTTTTTGCGAAGGAAAAAAGTCCTATATTATTGGGAAAATAAAAAAACGGAAATAGATTTTGTTTTGCGCCGCGGACATGAGGTTTCTGAATTGGTGAATGTGTGTTACTTATTAAACAACAAGTCGCTGGAAAGAGAGATGCAATCGCTAGAAGATGGAATGGCTGAATTCAAGCGGGCCAAAGCAAAAATAATTTATTGGGAAGGTGAACCGCCAAAACATAAAAAAATAGAGTTTGTAAATATTTTAGATTTTCTGCTGGATGTTTAGCGGTTCAATTAAAGTCCGTCCTTTTTTGTAATCTACAACGACGCCGAGAAGTCTTGCCAGCTTGTGCATAACTTTTTCTTCACTAGTTCTTGATTTTGTGGTAGAATATAAATATAAAAAGATAACTGAAAATCCCAGTTAAATAGTCCGCCTAGGGCGGAATTTAACGGGGCAAGTAAAAAATGATCATCTTGATTTTCTTTGCCCTTGGACTTATTGTTGGCAGTTTTTTGAATGTGGCGGTCTATCGGTTGCGGGTGGCGGAAAGTTTAGTGGTGGGGCGATCGCATTGTCCGCATTGCAAAGCGATGATCGCGTGGTATGACAATATTCCCGTCATCAGTTTCATTCTGCTCAAATTCAAATGCCGGAAATGCCGAGCAAAGATTTCTTGGCAATATCCGCTGGTGGAAATTTTCACCGGTTTGGTTTTTGCTTTGGTCGGTTCGCAATATTTCAATCTGAACGACACAGCTTCGTGGGCAACAGCCATTTACTATATGGGCATTGTCAGTTTTTTGATGGTGATTTTTGTCTATGACTTTTTGTATATGGAAATTCCGGGCTTGGCATTGTGGCCGGCGATCGGTTGGGCAGTGGCTTTCAATTTGTTTTTTGATTGGGCGGGGCTAAAAGGAGGTGTAGGGGGTCAAGGGGGAATAGGTGTTTTGGAAAGTTCGGTTTATTCTGGTGTGCTGGGTGCTTTCGTGGCTTTTATGTTGTTTTTCTTGATGGTGGCGGTGAGCAAGGAAAAATGGATGGGGATGGGCGATGCCTATCTGGTGATTTTGCTGGGACTTATTTTGGGTTGGCCGCAAATTCTGCTGGGACTGATGCTGGCGTTTTCCATTGGAGCGATTTTTGGCATTGTGATGATTGTGGCGAAAAAGAAAAAAATGGGCAGCCAAATTCCATTCGCGCCGTTTCTGGTGCTTGGATCATTTCTTGCGTTGTTTTGGTATGATTGGATTATAAGCTGGTATATGGGGTTATTTTTCTGAACCACAGATTCGCACTGATTTTCCTGATTGCACATGAATTAAAATTTAAATCATCTAAACATTCAGTGAAATCATGCGCCTTCAGTGTTAATCAGTGGTCAAAAATTATGAAAAAAAACAAAAAATATTATTCCGGTTTTTCTCTGCTGGAACTGATAATGGTCATCACCATAATGGGCATTATGAGCAGTGTTGGCTTCGTGTCTTTGCAATCTTCCAAGGTTGATTCACGATTGAAAGCAGCGCAAGGTGAAGTGTCCGCGACCATCAAATTGGCACAGAGTTATGCGTTGCAGGGAAAGACGCAAAACATTGGCGGAGAAAACAAAACTCCGTGCGGTTATGGCTTTAGATTTA
>CAZMNQ010000020.1:6263-7937 GCA_964567695.1 uncultured Bdellovibrionales bacterium | reverse complement strand
ACTCTGATTTCTGTTTTTTTGATTACGGTTGGGCTTTTGGCGACAGTCAATTTGATTAGCAAAAGCATGGCTGAGTCGGTGGATTCTAGAAATCAGTTGATTGCGGGCGAGTTGGCGCAAGAAGGTATTGAATTGGTGAGAAATATTCGGGATAATAATTGGGCGAGTGGTAATGCTTCTTTTAAAAATTTTTCTAACTGCACCTTTGGGGATAGTAGTATTTGTGGAATAGATAAAACCGGATCTTTTATAACAGCAGGCACTCCATATAGATTGTATTTAGATTCGAATAATTTTTATATTAATTCTGGTACAACAGCAACGAAATTTAGGAGAAAGTTAATTATAGCTGATGATGGAGTAAATAAAAAAATTACCAGTGTGGTAACCTGGAACAATACAGCGCCCCCAGATCCAGCTTCTGCAACTTGCAACACGGCTAATAAATGCACTTTTGTTCAGGAAACGCTAACTACTTGGGGAGAATAGTTGAGAATTTTAAATTTTAAATTTTAAATGAAAGTTGAAAATAAAAAATCAAAATATGCCGGTTTTTCACTCATGGAAATGATTGTGGCGATTTTTGTTTTTTCGATTGTGATGACCACGGTGATGGCGGTTTTTGTAAATGTGTCCACTTCGCGGAAAAAAATCAAGGCCATTCAAAAAGATGTGGAAGACGCGCGTTTTGGAATGGAGTTGATGGCCAAGTCTTTGCGCATGAGCAGTGTTGTTAAGTGTAATGAAATCTCAACATGCGATGGATCTTTAACGTATGAACTACGAGTTTTTGATTATTCCCAAGGTAAGTGTGTTAGATATAAACTTGATACATTTAATCATCTTCAATCAAGTGCAATTTCCGCCACTGGACTTGCTGATTGTGATAGCAAGGTGGATGGCGATTTTACTTTCAGTAATATGACCGGTGGCAATGTGAGCAGTCTTAATTTTGCCGCGATTAAATCTGATAATACAAAATTTGGCAAAGTGACTATTGCGATGAAGGTTTGTTATAAAGGCATTTGTTCTGGCAACAGTGGTGATGAGGCCAATATTCAAACAACCGTGTCGCTCAGAGATTATCAGGTGGTGGACCCGTAGGGAGGCAATTTTCAATTTTCAATTCACAATTTTCAATAAATGATCAATGAGATAATTAACGAAAAAATTGAAAATTAAATCATTGAAAATTCACTGTAAATTGAAAAATGATAATTGAAAATTTATAAATAATTTAAAAAATAATAAACAAAAATTATGATCAATAAAACAAAAAAACAAAAGGCTTCTATTTTAGTGGTAACCATGATGATCCTCGGCATCGTGCTGGTCACGGCGCTCAGCATCTCGGTCGTTTCTATTCAGGAGCGAAAAGCCTCGATGGGATCCAATAAATCCAATCAAGCCTATCAAGTGGCTGATACGGGGATTGAAAAAGTGATGCAATTAATAAAAGATAATTCTTTTGATGATACAATTAAGAATATTGATACAGATGGAACATGTGATGGAATATTTAATTCCACAGTGGGCTATACGGTTCAATTAAAAGACACAGCTGATGAAAACATCACCACATGTGCTGTCTCAGTTTCTGCCATTGCTTCCATCAAATCTATCGGCACCAACTCAGGCCAGCAACGAGCGATTGAGGCAGCGGTGGCGGCAAGT
>CAZMNQ010000020.1:0-6163 GCA_964567695.1 uncultured Bdellovibrionales bacterium | reverse complement strand
CAGCACCGAGCCCAAATGACTGTGGTTGGTAGTTTTCATTAGAATAATCCAAAAAATAGAGTTTCACAGCTCTGTTTTTTTGTTGGGGTTATGTGATATAATTGATTCATGGATAAAAATAGCACTGGCCTTAGTTAGAAAATGAGTCAGAAAATATTGACAATCTGCATAAAATGTAATAAAATAGCACTATAATGCAATAAAATATGAAAATAATGAAATTTAGGCAATCTTTGTTTTGGGATGTTGATCCAAAAAAGATAGATGTTGATAAAAACGCACAATATGTGATTGAGCGTGTCTTTGATTTTGGCAATGATAGGGAGGCTAGCTGGGTGTGGAATTTTTATGATAGATCATTGTTAAAAAATGTTGTAGAAAAATCAAGATGTCTTAGGCCAAGGACAAAAGCTTTATGGACGCTAATATTAAAAAACAAGTAGATTTGCATTTCGATGCATTGCCTAAATCGACAAAGAAAGCTTTGGATTTTTTTGCTGAACAGGAATGGCTAAAACACACGCATTGGTATTTGGCTGGCGGCACCGCCCTGACATTGCATGAAGGACTTCGTAAATCAGTTGATTTAGATTTTTTTACAACTGATTTAGAATTTAAAACAGATGAAATTATGCAATATTTTGTAAACAATCCAAATTGGAAAACATCATTTGTCGAAGCAGGAACTATTTACGGAGAATTATTTGGCGCAAAGGTAAGTTTTATTGCCTATCCGTTTTTCATTCCCGAACAAGCGATGACAAGCTATGGGTTTGTTAAAATTCTAAAGCCGTTGGATATCGCAGTGATGAAAATAATAGCTATTTCACAGCGAGGGCGTAAAAGAGATTTTTTTGATTTATATTGGTGCGCTAAAAATATTGAATCTCTTTCTGTAATATTGAAAAAATTAAAAAAGCAGTATCCGTTAGTTGCGCATGATTACCATCATATTTTAAAAAGTCTTGTGTATTTTGAAGATGCTCAAGGAGATCCAGAGCCGGAAATCTATTTTAAGACAACATGGCGGGATGTTAAAGGGTTTTTCAATAGTGAAGTTCCTAAAATAATGAAGGAAATTCTTGAATTTGATTAATTTATGCCATTCATTTTTATGGAACCAGAGTGATAGTTTCGAAAATTCAAACTTTAAAAACTAAAAGAACCGAGCTTCACAGCTCTGTTTTTTTGTTGGGGTTATGTGGTATAATTGCTATATGGATAAAAACAAAGCGAAAAATCGCATAGCCAAGCTTTCGGCGGAAATTAACAAATTGCGCTATGAATATCATGTTTTGGACAAGCCGGATGTGACGGACTCTGTTTATGATTCTTTGACGGCCGAATTGCGCGCGCTGGAAGAACAATTTCCGGATTTGCGCGCGGTGGATTCGCCGACGCAAAAAATTGGCGGTCGTCCTTTGGATAAATTTCAGAAAGTTCGCCACGCTGTCAGGCAATGGTCGTTTGATGATGTATTTTCTTTGGACGAGTTAAAAAAATGGGAAGAAAAAATTGAAAGAATGGTTGAGAAGCTAGAAGGAGGTCAAGGCGGTAAAGGAGAATTAGGCAATGTGGAGTATGTTTGTGAAATTAAGATAGATGGGTTGAAGATTATTTTGACCTATGAAAACGGAATTTTTGTGCGTGGGGCGACGCGCGGGGATGGTGTGATTGGTGAGGATGTGACGGAAAATTTGAAAACGATTTATAGTTTGCCCTTGAAATTAAGTCAACCAGTTTCAGGGGTTTTTGTGGGCGAATGTTTTTTGAGTAAGTCTGAGTTAACTAGAATTAATCGTGAACGGGAAAAAAGAGGCGAAGCGTTGTTTGCTAATTCCAGAAATGCCGCGGCGGGATCAATTAGGCAATTGGATCCGAAAATTGCCGCTTCGAGAAAGTTAGACTGCTTCATTTACGATATTGACCAGCTGAGGCTGGAAATCCCAAATTCCAAACACCAAATCACAAATACCTTGCCTACCGGCAGGCAGGAATCCAAGATCATAAATCCAAAATCTCAAAATTTTTCTTTTCCAGAAACGCAGATGGAAGAATTGAAATTGCTCAAAGATTTGGGGTTTAATGTAAATAAAGAAGCGCGGCTTTGCAAAAGTGTTGCCGAGATTGAAGAATTCTATCAAGCTTGGATCCACAAAAAAGACAAACAAAATTATGGCATTGATGGCGTAGTCTTAAAAATAAATTCCAGAAAATTGCAGGAAGCATTGGGTTACACGGGCAAATCTCCGCGCTGGGGCGTGGCTTATAAATTTCCAGCAGAAAAAGTGACCACCGTAGTAGAGGACATTACGGTGCAGGTTGGGCGAACGGGCGCGCTGACGCCTTTGGCGCATTTGCGGCCGGTTTTGGTGGCTGGTTCCACAGTTTCGCGGGCGACTTTGCACAATGAAGATGAAATAAAAAGATTGGACATAAAGATTGGTGACACAGTGGTGATTCACAAAGCCGGAGATGTCATTCCGGAAATTGTGGAAGTTCTGACGGGCTTGCGCACCGGTCAGGAGAAAAAATTCCATATGCCGAAAACTTGTCCAATTTGCGGCGGAAAAGTGGCGCATGAAGTTTTAGTCGAGGACGGTCCTCGACCTCGAGGTCGAGGACCGTCCTCAGATGAGAGCGGTGGACCCACCTTAAGCGCCGCAACCTATTGTTTGAACAAAAATTGTTTCGCCGTGGAAACAGAAAAGCTGATTCATTTTGTTTCTAAAAAAGGATTCAATATTGACGGCATGGGTGACAAAATTGTCGAACATTTGCTCAGTGAAAATTTGATTTCGGATGCGGCGGAAATTTTTGAATTGGAAAAAGGTGACCTAGAGCCCTTGGAAAGATTTGCCGAAAAGTCAGCACAAAATTTGATTGAAGCGATTGCGGCGAGCAAAAAAATAGCCGTGGAGAAATTTATTTTTGCTTTGGGAATTCGGCATGTGGGAGAAGAAACAGCCGTATTAATTGCTCGGGCAATTAATACGGAATTTCAAATTTCAAATTTCAAATTTCAAATTAAATTTAAAAATTTAAATGATATAATAAATTATTTCCCACCTATTTCAAAAGATGATTGGATGAGCATTAAAGGCATTGGCGAGAAGTCGGCGGAGAGTTTGGTTAGCTGGTTTTCAGATAAAAATAATCTTGAAATTTTGAAAAGAATGAGAGAGGCGGGCGTGGAAGTTCTGATGGGTGAAAAGGGGGTCAAGGGGGGTAAGGAGGGAAAGGCAAAGTTTTTAGATAAGACCATCGTTTTGACGGGTGAACTTGAGAGCTTTACAAGAGATGAGGCAAAAGATATTATTAGAAGAGAGGGTGGCAGTGTTTCGTCCTCGGTTAGCAAGAACACCAGTTTTGTTTTGGCGGGAGAAAACCCGGGGAGTAAATTTCAGAAAGCTAAATTGCTGGGAGTTAAGATTATCGGGGGAAAAGAATTTAGTGAGATGCTTAAGTGATTTAATTTCCAATTATCAATGATCAATTTTCATTAAATTTACAATAATCAATTATCAATGTTTGAAAATTTTATCATTGAAAATTGATTGTAAATTGCCTGCCTGTCCGGTAGGCAGGAAAATTGTGAATTGAAAATTAATTGTATGATATCTAAAAACGAAGTTAAGCATATCGCCGGTCTAGCTCGTATCGGAGTAGATGAAAAAGAAATTGAAAAGTTGACTCTTGAAATGTCGGCGGTTTTAGATTGGATTGATCAATTGAAAGAGGTAGATGTTTCCGGTGTCGAGCCCACCGCGCACATTACAGGTATGGAAAATCGGATGCGGGAAGACACTCAAAGTGATTTTGATAACAAGAGCGCGATAGTTGATTTATTTCCGGAGAGGAAGGATAATTATGGCAAAGTAAAAAGCATACTTTAATTTTAAAGGCTAAATTTGAAATTTGAAATTAATTTAAAATGTTTTAATTTAAAATTTAGACAATTAGGATTGATTTAAAATTTATAATTTAGAATTTAAAATTTCCATAAATTATGATTCGAGATTTGCATGAAAAATTAATAAACAAAGAAATATCCGCTGTACAATTAGCGGAAGAATATTTTGCGCGCATCGAAGAAAAAGACAAAAATGTCTTTGCCTTTTTAACTTTGACTAAAGAGCTGGCGATGGCGCAGGCGAGAGCAGTGGATGCCAAAATTGCAGCCGGGGAGGAAATTGGAATTTTGGAAGGCATTCCGGGGGCCATCAAAGACAATTTATGCGTGGCGGGCGTGCGGGCAACAGCCGCTTCAAAAATTTTAGATAATTATATTGCGCCATATGATGCGACAGTCATTAAAAATTTGCAAGAAGCCGGGGCGATTATTTTAGGCAAGACTAATATGGATGAATTTGCAATGGGATCTTCAACGGAACACAGTGCTTATGGACCAACCAAAAATCCAGCTGACACTGAGCGAGTGCCCGGAGGCTCTTCGGGTGGCAGTGCGGCGGCTGTGGCCGCTTCGGAGGCGGTGTGGGCACTGGGAACGGACACAGGCGGTTCAATTCGTCAGCCCGTATCCTTTTGTGGTGTGGTTGGCTTAAAACCAACCTATGGTCGAGTTTCCCGCTATGGCGCAATTGCGATGGCCTCGAGCTTGGATCAAATCGGTCCCATTACTAAAACTGTGGAAGATGCAGCAATTATTCTGAGCACAATTTCCGGTGAAGACAAAATGGACGGAACGAGCGCGCAAAGTCCGGCCAAAGATTATACAAAATATTTAACGGGTGAAGTCGTGGGACTCAAAATTGGAATCGTGAAAGAATATTTGGCCGGACTGAATGACCAAGGCAGGGAGTCAATTGAAAAAGTTATTGAAATATATAAAAAATTGGGCGCGGAAATGGTGGAAATTGAATTGCCGTATGCGAAATATGCTTTGCCGGTGTATTATATAATTATGCCATGCGAAGTCAGTTCAAATCTGGCCAGGTTTGACGGCATCAAATATGGCATGCGTGCCGAAGACCATAAAGATACTGTGTTGGATGTTGTTCCGGAAGATAGAACCCTAATTGAAACTTATTTGGATTCGCGAAAATATGGCTTGGGAGCAGAAGTGAAAAAAAGAATCATGTTGGGAACATACGCGCTTTCGAGCGGATATTATGATGCCTATTATTTGCGCGCGCAGAAAGTGCGGACGCTAATTAAAAAGGATTTTGAAAAAGCTTTTGAGACAGTGGATTTGATTTTGACACCAACCACGCCGAGTCCAGCTTTCAAAATCGGTGAAAAAACGGAAGACCCATTGGAAATGTATTTGGCAGATGTTTTTACAATTACAGCGAACATTGTCGGCGTGCCGGCGATAAGCGTGCCTGGGCCAAAGGTGGATAATCTGCCTTTTGGATTTCAACTAATGGGCAAATGGTTTGATGAGGAAAATTTGTTGCGAGCCGCGCATGCATATGAAACCTCATTTAAATAATATAAAAAAATATGGATCAGCAAATATTAACAATAAATTTGTACAATGATATCCTGAATTTTTATCATTCCGGCGCTTTTTTAACGATAAAAATTTTGTTGGGAATTTATTCCTTTGTGCTTTTTGCGGATATTGTTTTGCTGTTGATTCAAAAAGGCTTGGGTGGCAGCGTCCGCGAAGGATATTTGGGCATGAACATTCCAAGGGGATTGGCGACGCAAAAAAAGAAAACGCGTGAGAAGTGGCTAAAAATTAGAAAAAAATTGGAGAGTCTCAACCCAAATGATTACAAAGTGGCGGTCATTGAAGCGGATGATATTATTGATGGACTAGTGAAAGGCCTCGGCTATCCGGGTGAAAATTTTGGCGATCGCTTAAATGGCATTCCGGATTCGCAAATCGCTAATATTGAAGGTATGAAACAGTCTCATGAAGTGAGAAATCGAATTATCCATGATGACAGATTTGAGGTGAGCAAAGAAGACGCAGAGATTGCCTTAAAGCAATATGAGGAATTTTTAGACAGCTTTCAGGTCCTGGATTGATCCCGCACTAACTTTGCACTGACTTTCAGTCTCTAGCGTCAAAGACGCTGTGCAAAGTTAGTGCGGGATTGACATTTCCAGCTCGGCTAGTTATAATAAATAATAGTTTAATGAAACCCCTGAAGAACCCCCTGTATTTTTACATTAAAAAGTGGTACAATAG
>CAZMNQ010000019.1:0-12761 GCA_964567695.1 uncultured Bdellovibrionales bacterium | reverse complement strand
TATTTCGACCTTTTGTTTTGTAAGAAATATTTTTTATTTTTAAAAAATATACTTAACTACATAAATTATATAACATCTATTTTATTTTGCAATAGCAAAAAGTTATCCACAGGCCAGAAATTTTTTACAAAAAACAAATTTATAAAAATAATCTTATAAATTTATTACAACAACACTCTATAAAATATTTCTGATTATTTTTATGCACACAAAATTTATTTTTTAATTACAAAAAAATTTTCAATTTACAATTCACAATTTACAATAAATTTTCAATGTACCAATTACTAAATAATTTATAAATTTAAAATTCAATGGAAATTGGAAATTGATCATTGATAATTGTTCGATTATTACGCATAAAATCCGGTTTTTTGTCTAGTTGACGCGATTTTCAGATGAGTTAAAATTTAGAGACACGATCAAATTCGGTCGAAATGTTTCATAAACAGGAATGTTTGCCTGTTATAAGCATGCTTCAACGTAAGCCCCTTAACAAATTAAAAATAGAAAGGAAGGTGATAATTTATATGGAAGATGAAATCAAAACAGACGAAGACTTCAACACAAGAACAGCCAAGCAATGGCTACAGGACAATTTGCGAGTTATCATAAGCATCCTAATCGTTGTTGCTATCGCTGGTGGAATCTATTCTTATTCAAAAAGAACGGAAGCTCCGACAAACGATACTCAGCAAGTGGCACAAGAAGAAGCCATCACGGATGAATTGATGACTGCGATAGAAAAAACTACGGATTCCATAACTGCCAAGACTTCTCAAGCCGCTACCAGTCAAGAAACAGAAAACGCTTTCGTGGAGACTGCCGGCTCAGGAGATGGTTCAACCGTAATGGCTCGCAGAGCGCTAGCAAACTATCTGGAAAAAAACCAAGACTCAACCTTAACTGCCGAACATAAGATTTATATTGAAGATTATCTACGAAAAAATGCTCCCCATACAGGAGGCGTACACATCGGAACTTCAATTGAATTCTCTAAAGACTTGATTCAAAACGCAATTACGAAGTCGAAAACATTAAACGAAAGACAAATACAGAATTTACACAAATATGCAGTTAGAGTCCCATCTTTGTCATAATTTTTATCTATATGAAAGATGAGCTACTAGAAATTCTGCCGTTCTTTAATGAAATAATTAAGTATATTACTACTTTCTAATAGCAAAACCCCTCCGATGTTACATCGGAGGGGTTTTGCATTTTATGGTAAATTCAAATTAATTTTTCTGTTTATGATCCAACTTTTTATTTATAAAAATCAAAGCTCCCATCATAATAGCAACTGTGGCAAAAAGCGTTATGCTTTTGCCAATGACTCGCGTGTTCAAGGCCACAATCGCAAGCATAATTGTGATGCTATAGAAATATAGGGCAATTTTTCTCTGCGACCAGCCCAATTCCATTAACTTATAATGCAAATGATTTCTATCAGCTTTGAAAATTGATTTTCCACGGCGCATTCTTTCTCCAATCACCCACACGAAATCAATGATTGGCAACGACAACACTAAAATAGCCGTAGCAACTTTGGTGCCGGCAAAAATTGCCAGAGCAGCCAAGGCAAATCCCATAAACATCGACCCGCTCGTTCCAGCGATTACAATGGAAGGATAAAAATTAAAAATCAGGAAGCTCAAGGTCACGCCGGACAATATCAAAGCTAAGATCGCCACCGGGGGCTGATTAACTTCCGGCCGCAAGCTCAAGATAAATATCGTGATAGCCCCGATAAAAAAGATGCCGCCCGAAAGACCGTCAATGCCATCCAACCAATTCATAGAATTTATCAGTAGAACTATCCAGAATATAACCAAAAAAACAGAAACAATGATGCCAATGCCCGCCGTAAGATGGATTATTCCTCCAAATGGACTTATAAGGAGGCCATAGATTCTCAAGCCAAAAATAAAAACTATAATGGCAGCTGCCACCTGATAAAAAAATTGGGTTTTCCAAAAAACTTCACGGACATCATCCCACACGCCGATGACCAAAATAACCATAGAGGCAAGCATAACGCCAAAAAGTTGAACAGATATAAAAAGATCGGGATTTAGCAAAATAGATAAATTAAAAGCGATTATCATCGCTATACCACCCACTCGAAAAGCATTGCCCTTATTAATATGCCGCCCAGACACGCGGCCTCTCCATCTGACATTGTTTGCGGCAAATTTCAACAAAAATATAAATAATGCTGTAAAAATAAGGGCTGTTACGAATGGGACTAAATATTTCATCATTATAAAAAATCAGTAATTAATGAGAATCTGACTCATAGACGCGACAATCAAACTAAATTGAATCATTAAGGTTGCCATCAACAAAATATAACTGGCGATGCGTTTTTTTTGTCCATAGAAAAACATCGACAAAACCAAATTAATTATAAATAAGATAAGACCGATCATTGGCAATAAGTAAACCTGTCGATAGCTGCCAATCTGATCAACTCCGAAATAAACATTGTAATGAAGGATGATTGAAAAATCAACCGGTTTTATCCAAATTTTTAAAATCAGCCAATCAATTATATTGGCCACCAGACTCAAAATCAAAAGCCAAAACACGATGTGGCTCTGAAAATATTCCTGCTGAAAAAACGACCTGATTTTTTGATTCAGGCCAGTTAATTTATTTTTATTTTTATTCATATCTTTCATTAGACAAGCTTATTAGTATTCGTCTGTTTTCGGCCGATCAATTAAAACTGCTTCAATCTCTGATTCAGTTCCAATGATTTTTGTCACATCCTTATCTATCTTTTTAAATTCCTTGCAGGCGTTGTTATAATGATTAACCGTCGTTGACATGCTGATTCCCAATTTTTTCATAAAATCATCGTAGCTGGCAATATGCCGGGACAGTTTTTCCACATTCGCCATAATTTCCTTGGCGCTTTCCTCTATTTGCATTGCTCGCAGTCCCTGCAACACCGTTTGTAAATAGGCCAAAAAAGAGGTTGGGGAAACAATAATGACATGTTTGTCTTTGAAGGCATATTCAATCAGATCCCGTGTATTCACTTGGACTGCGCCAACCTTATTCACCAAAAGATCATAATAAATAGCCTCGGAAGGAATAAACATAAAAGCAAAATCCATCGTATTTTCTCCCGGCTTTACATATTTGGCCGTTTCATCAATGCGATTTTTCAAATCCTGCTTGAATTGTTTTTCGAATTTTTCTTTTGTTTCCTCATCACTGGCAGTTAGGATTTTTTCATAATTCTCCAAAGAAAATTTCGAATCAACCGGAATTATTTTTTCTTTCACAAAAACAACCGCATCTACAATGGTTTCATCTTTGAACTTATATTGCATCTGATAGGAATTTGGCGGCAAAACATTTTTCAATGTTTCTTCCAAAAAATATTCGCCTAGAACCCCTCTTTGTTTTGGATTTTTCAAAATGTCCTGCAAATTTTGCAATTGAGCCGAAAAATTAACCACCTGTTTATTGGTTTCATCCAGCTTGGTCAGCTTCTCTGTGACATCGGAAATAAGCTTGTGGGATTGGCCGCTGATGCCCTGCACCGTCTGAATGGTCTGATTTATTTGCGCCTGTGTCGTGCGGTGCGTTTCTGACAGCTTTCTATCCATCATAGTTCGCAAATCCTCGTTCTGTTGAGATAATATCTTTAATCGTTCCATTACGACCACGGTATCATTGCTTTTGCTATCACGACCTTGTTTGAGAATCAAATTAAGACCCACCAAAAAAATTGCGCCTATCAAAATAAAAATTGCTATAAAAATATAAGTCATCTGTTTGGTTTATTTATTCCTTTTAATAATCAAGTGTTTAAGGCCGGTAATCTTATTGATCAATTCTTCGTGCGGTCCTTCCAAAAAATCCAAGATAAACTTATCCACCATATTCAATCTATATTTGAATTCCTCGCCACTCATCAAAACAAAGTCGATTTCCCGGCCAATTTCTGCTTCAAGACTGGACATCAAATTTTTCAGTTTGGCTCTGCGAATATCATCTCCAACAATAATCATATCCGCTTTGCTTTTATTATAATTAATAAAAACTCCGCTAATGGCAGCTAATTTTATATTTCCAACCTTGCTAATATTGGCCAGGCTTTTGCACTGGGGATAAATATTTGATTTAGAAATAAGATTTTTCAGCTCCGAATAAAAACTAAAAGATTGGTTCAACATATAGGAAATCTGACCTCGCTTGGAATGTCTTAAAATAAATTTAATTTTTCTTAACTTTTCCACCTCGCTCTTAACACTGCCTCTGAACATATTTCTGCGAACTATCTCAGCGTAGGCATATTCTTGATCCGGATTCTGCAAAAAAAATCTAAGTAAACGCGCTCTTTCCTTTGAACCAAAAAGACTTTCTAAAATTTCTGACATCTGATTTAAATTTAATTATTATAACCAAGTCATATTCCCCCAAACTGATTGTCTACATATAGTATAGTGTCTATGCGTCAAAAAGTAAACCTAACCCAAATAATCACCGGCAGATGCTCTCAATGTGCATATCTGCTAATTTTATGCTATAATAGGGATAAAATAAGAAGCTATGACAAGAACAAAACCTGAAAGTAAAATTATAGGAATTAAGCCGGTTTTTGACAGTATTTTAGTCTGCAATTCCAAGCAATTGAGGCCGTTTGTAGAAATTCTCGTTCAAGAATCGGAAAACATAGATGGCCAAAATCTTGGAACACTCATTGGAATATTTGAAGTTACCGACACCTCTGAAGATTCCTCCTACATCGTAAACTACCTCATTTCTGTCATCAAAAAAGAATACTTTTCAAAATCCAAGCGCGGACCAATTGAAAGCCTTGAGTCAGCTTTGCACAAAGCCAATTTGGCGCTTTCCAAATTGGCCGAGCACGAAAATATCAGCTGGCTCGGGAAACTAAATGCCATTGTCGCCGTCACTGAAAAAAATAATTTGCATCTATCTCAAACCGGAACTGTTTCTGCTTTTCTTTTGCGTTCAAAAATAATGACGGATGTCAGCGAGGGACTCGCTCCCTCCGCTGCCAATCCTTATCCGCTCAAAACATTTGTCAGCGTCTCCAGCGGCCGTCTCGAAAAAGACGATAAGCTGATTATAGCAACTGCCAGCATCTTTGATATTTTTTCTCTGGAAGAAATAAAAAAAAGCTCTCTGCGTTTTTCCAATAAAGAATTCGTTCAATTTATGCGAACTGCTCTTAGTAATGAAATGGAAATGGCAGCAGTGTTGATCGTCGAACTACAAAACCAAAAAGAAATCATCCAGGAACCAGTAAAAAAATCACCCAAGGAAATTAACGCCTTTAGCAGAGATTCTTTTTCAAAATCAACCACCTCTGGAAAAAATAAGGAAGAAAAGGCAGGACAAGAAATACAAAGAGAAATTCAGGCAACTCCGGCGGACTTTATAGATGAAAAAACCGGGCATATTTATATAAAAGAAGATCATCAAACAATAGCGCCGGAAGCAGACAGCGTAAATTATTCAACAGTCATTGCTAAAACATTGATTGCTCAACTAAAAAATATTCGACTTCCGCGGCTTGCAATGCCAAAGCCGAATATGGAAAAAATCAGATTCAACTCGAATCAGCTAGTCGGAAAGGCTGGCGCGCGCATAAAGATTCATGCTAGAACAGCGGGAGAATTCGCAAAAATGACCACCGCAAAAACAATCTCATTCGCAAAAAAAACCTCCACGAAAACCTCCGCGCTAACCGCCAAAGCTCTCTCCGCAGAAAACAGAAATTCCGCCAGCATCTTTCTTAAAAATATCTATCGCAAGCTTCTTTCAGCGCTGCAATTTATTTTGCCTGACTTTGAGAAAATTAAAAATATTGTCCGCCGAATGAACTATCAGCAAAGAATCTATGCTCTCCTATTGTTGATTTTAATTATAGTCGTGCCGCTAGTTGCTATAAAAATTAAAAATTCTAACGATGCTAAAAATGCGCTTTTGTTAGCAGAACAAAACAAACCGCTGGTGGTTATTGTTCCACTGGAACAAGATAAAAATGTAACAAGACTCGACGCGCTAAACTCAGTTTATTCAGACAATAACATACTACAAACTCTCAACTTGAATAATAAATTTTTTGCCATCACTGAAACTAGCATTGTTGATTTGGGAAAAAACCAATCTTTTCCCCTGCCCGCTGATTTTGGCGTCCCAGTCCAAACAACCGGCATGAGTGATCTCAATCTGCTTTTCCTAATAAACAAGGAAAATCGAATCATATCTTTCAGTCCAATTTCCAGTGCGTTCAAAGATAATGCCATCAGCATTCCAACTGATTCCAATATCAGTTCTATTGGAACATATTTAACCTATGCCTATCTTCTAGATACAAAAAATAATCAGATTTATCGCTATCCCCGCGCCGAAGGCGGGTTTGGCGCAGCTACAAACTGGCTAAAAGATTCTGTCAATCTCTCAGAAACAATTGACATGGACATCAATGAAAATGTTTTCTTGGCTAGCAACAATTTCATCACCAAACTATTCCGCGGTAAAACGATTGAGTTTTCTATAGAAAACACCGCCACGCCGATCCACATCGACAAGATTGCCCTGGGTGAGCAAAGCGGCACCATCTTCATCCTCGACCAACAAAACTCCCGCATCATTCATCTGGACGCCGACGGCAAAATCCGTACCCAATACTACCACCCCGAAATCGCCAGCGCCAATTCACTAGCCGTCAGTGAAGAAAATAAAATGATTTATTTCTCTGACAAAAATAATATAAAAACTATTGCCATCAATTAAAATTAAATTTACTTTTTCAAAAATAAAAAATCGCCCGTTTCATACTAGGCGTTTTTTTGTTTGGCTATTTGTTCAGTAACCAGTTACTGAACAAATTCAGGAATTATTTAAAACCCTACTATTGCTGCCACTATCACATGCTGATATTCTTTATCTTTGTCCTCTCCATAATTTCCTGATTGACCAAATCCCTATTTCGGCCATATTTCAAGCGAGACAATTTTTTGAGCATGTTGGCAACTTCTTGATCGCCGCGTGTTGGCGGATAGGTCGTCATATTGAAGGGCTTTGTCAGAACATTATTCACCAAAATGCGTGCGAAACAGTTGTAATTATCCACATTCACCAAGTCACTCGCCGTGAAAACCGGATCAAATTGTTTTTGCAAAAACTCAGCGTCTTCCGGCCCCACGCGAAAGGCCACCATTGAACCGACATTGCCAAACACCGCTTTGGAAATTTCTTCCTTGAGTTGCGCGATGAACTGATGCGCCAGAATCAAAACTAATTTATATTTTCTGGCTTCAGACAGAATCTGCGCGATCGAATTAGTGGTCACATTTTGAAATTCATCTAAATACAAATAGAAATCAATGCGCTCATTTTCCGGAATGTCCACTCGCGAAAGAGCGCTCATTAAAATCTTGCCTACAATCACCATACCGAGCAAGCGCGCGTTAATTTCACCAATGCGACCCTTGGAAAGATTGACCAGCAAAATTTTCTTGCTGTTCATTATGTCTTTGAAATCAATGGTGCTTTTTTGCTGCGCAATGATCGGACGCATCATATCATTAGAGATGAAAGTTGTCAGCTTGGAAGTGATGTAGGGCACCATATTCGCCAAGGCTGCCTCGCCACCGGCTTTCTCTGCTTCCTTGGTCCAAAAATCCACCACGATTGGATTTTTACAACGAGAAATTTTCATACGGCGGAAATCCTCATCGGCCAAAACTTTGGAAATTTCCATCAAAGTTGAACCGGTTTCCGGATCATCCATAATCAAAAGCATCGCGTTACGCATATATTGTTCAAACATCGGACCGCCCGTCGCTTTCAGGTCATATAATTGGTCAAAAATTCCAATCATCTCATTAATCACAAAAGTTTTTTGTTCCGGTCTGGTCTCGTCATATTCCAACATATTGAGGCCAAACGGCCGCTCCATATCTGCCGGATCAAAAACAATGACATCTTCAGCTCTTTCCTTGGGAATCGCGGTTAAAATATCTTCAATCGCATCACCATGCGGATCAATAAAGCAAAATCCACGCCCCTCTCTGGCATCCTGTTTGGCCATTTCCTGCAAAAAATTTGATTTTCCAACTCCAGTTTGTCCAATTGTATATAAATGCCTTCTGCGATCAATCACACCCAGTTTAATCGGCGTCTTAACACTGCGAAAATCATTAAAACCCATAGTCAGTCCATCTTGCGGAATGTTTAGCGGAGGCGCCGCCGCATTCGATTTGAGCCATTTTATTTTTGGCGCATCCGTCACGGAAATTGGCAAATGAAAGATGCTGGCGATTTCTTCAGTGTTCAAAATTGATGCCTGTTCATGATTGAAATTTCTAAAGATAAAATCGTAGGCCAAATCTTTTTGATTAGCCCGTTTTTTTATCTGAAACCAATTGATGTCGGAATTTTCAAATTGGGAAAAAGCATTTTCTAATTGCGCTAAAATCTGCTCCGCCCGCTCCTGCGTGGCTGCCGAAGCAACTAAGCGGATATTGGTTTCAAAACCCGATTTGCTTGATTTTTTATCTATGACTTTTATCAGCTCCTGCTCTTCCGGTGTCAGCTGAACTGTTTTTGAATCGGGCGATTGCAATCCATCCTTATTTTTTGATTTAATAACCATATCATAAAAAGCTGTCCCAACCTCACTTCCAACTTTTGAGGCAAATGAATTATGATGCGCGTCTTTCAATTGCTTGCCCTGTTGCATTTTGTGCGCCACCGTTCTGCCAGCAGTTCTCCAACCGGGATTAATCGGCTTCAAAACTAATTGAATGGCTGCCCCCTCATCTTCGGTATCTAATTTGCTCAATGCGTTAGCAATTGCATTTAAAGGGTCAACTTCCAATGTTTCATATGTCTTTAGCGGTAAAATATAGCTTTTTTTCAATATCAATGTCGCGGTAGCCGTATGTCCGCTCGGAGAAAAAATAGTATAGTCAGGTGCTTTTTCTAAGGAAGCATTCGGGAAAAAACTATGGATTTGTTTTTCGATATTTTCTCTGAATTTTTTTGGCATCGAAATGAAAAAAACTATTTCATCATCTTTAGCAGAATTCGCAATTTCCAAGGAAATATATGGCGCATCATAGAGAAATTTATGAATTAATCCCTTGCCATCTTTCATAGTCGAGATGGAAGCCAGCAGCTGTTCCATGGCGCCAATTTCTTCTCGCCAAGCCTCCTGTCTACCACCTTCTTCTCGTGGTTTAGTGACTTTGGAAACCCGCACCACATCCAAATCCATATTCAAAGAGCGGTTGAGTTGCGCTCTGAAATTAATAAAACTGCGAACGACCAGCCAGGCTCCGCTCACAGCGCTCAAAAATCCTAAAAAAACAACTGGGAAATAAAATATTAAATTAAGATCTAGATTGTTCATTATTATAATTCTTTGATTAAGCCTTTCTTTAATAGAGCATCGTGAAATTCATCTGCCATAAGTTTATCATGAAATCCATCTAGCATATAATTATCATTGAGGTGCTTTGCTACTTTGACCGCGTGCGCCACGCCCTTTTGCATAGCGATATCCACCAAATTGTTTATTCTGGATTCCGCATCCATCGCTTGACTAGCAGCCTTGGCATCATCGCTAACCTCAACCTCGGCTGTTACGGAAGCCGGCGTTTGTATTTTTGAAACAATCTTGGCGTAGGCATCATTTCCCTCTTTTCGCTCTGATGCTTGCTCGGGCACAGCCACAGTCTCTACTTGAATAGGCTCAGCTGCCGTGCCAGCTTCAACCTTTTTTTCTAAAAACTTATTCTTCACATCCAAATCTTTCTCTTCAATTGGTTCTAGTGGCATATTATTATTTTTAACAATTAGATTCTATTTTTCACTTATTTTTTTTAACATAAAGGTTGTCACTCGCCTTGACCAAGTTAAAATCGTATCACTGTTCGTAGGATCTATTTTAAATTGTTTTATTTGATCAGCGCTCATTGTAGCTCGTAAAGCCTTGAAAATTTTTAATGTATTCCCCTGACTGTGTCCTCGTACAAAATCCCTAGCATTCGTTGTATTCAAAGCCTCCAAGCTATCACCCTTTTTAAAATCTAAAAATAATTTAACAATTTTTGTATAATTTTCTGAAAAGTGTTCACGCAAAACTTTCAACTCGGACAAGGCTTGTATTTTTTCATTTAGATTTGTTTGATTCCCACCTCCTGCAATTTCTTCTCCTAATCTTGTTATCTCCGTATCAAAATTAGAAACTCCCCTAAACTCAGGATGATTAGCATAGAGCGCATTACTATCCGCTAGTAACTCTGAGCTAAGGTAGTTATCCGCTTGATGTAAAAATCCCTCATAAGCGTTTGCATCACCAGAAATTCCCTGTTCGGCAGAATTAGAAAATGTGGTAGTTTCATTAATTGGAGATTCAGATGGAGTCAGCCCTGATTTTTCCGCAGACAAAACCCCCATATGCTCATCGCCAGTAACATTTTCAATGCGCATCCCATCTGCGCTCATATTAACCTGCGCGCCCGCATGTACTAAGTCATGTTTATTTCCATATTCCAAAAACATTCTGTGTGCAATCTGACCGGCATTGAATTTTCTACCTCCGTTTAATTGATTATATTTTTCAATTAAATCTGGATTTGCCCTAAAATGATCCCTGATTGACGATTCAATACTATCGCCACCATTTTCAATTGGATTAAGATTAATACTTTTCGCCGCTTCCGTCACTTTTGTCGCCCCGCTAAAAGCTTCATGGTTAGTGACTGTGCTGCCAGCATGATGAGCAACATCCACAATTCCAGAAGTGCCATGATGATCCTGATTACTCACCAATCCTCCCACAAGCTTAATCAAATCATCAGTTTTCTGGGCAATCATTGGAGCTTCTTCTACTAATTTTTGCGTCATCAAAATGAGAGTTTCTAGTCCAACTCCCCAAACGACAGCCTTAGCTCCGGTTTTAACATACTGAGCTGCCATCGCCCAAACATCTACCTCCCCCGCTTGAGTCACTAATCGATCAAATGTATGCAAATAATCAGCGTATTTTTTCTGTACTTTATCCTTTTCTTGTTCTTTTTTCTCCGAAGAAAAATTGGGATTATTTTCTATTCCATCTAATTTTTTAGCAATCCTATCCGTTAATTCACTTACATCTTTTTTTATACAAAATTCCAAAAATCCACACGCAGATAATGAAAGCGGGGTTTCCAGTCTTTTTAGCACATCTTGTGGAATATTTCTTTGATAATATTTCTCAATTTCGTCCCTAGTCGGGCTTGCATTAACATCGCCTTTTTGCGCTTGTTTGTACAATTTATCCGCCTCTTCATATGCAATTTCAGCATCCATAATTCTAGTTTTATCCATTGCCTCAGCGCCACTCAATCTTGCCTTTTTGAAAGCATCCGCACCCGTTCCAAGTGCCATTGCACCCATCATTGCGTATCTCGGAAAAGAACCAGCCGTTTTTCCCAATAAGTCAGCCGCTATTTTTCCATACTTAATTATATTACCAAATAAATAGCCGGCATTTGAAAGCTGTTTCAGCGAAGTTCGATCTTCAGTGTTGGATTTTTCAATATTTATTTTGGCTTGATCGGAACTTTTTTGAAAATTTTCTGACAAAGAATACATAAACCTCGCAAAACTACTCTTATCAGCAATGTGTTCACCATCTTCGAGTTTTACTGCACCCCTAGTAACCCTAAAAAATAAATCATTTTTCCATTTTTCAACAAAAAATCCGATATTCCTAAATCCCATGCCCATTTTATCTTTTTCTTCTTCCGGCAACGCTTCTATTTCTTTCTCTGTGATGTCTGTTTCATCGTCATTTTCCTTTTCCTCAATATCAACCGCTATTTGTTCATAATGCGCCTTGATTTCTTCATATTCAAGGCGAAAACGCTCTTCCTCCTTTTCAGCCTCTCCAAAAGTAACCCCACTAATAAACAATCCTTTTAATTTTGCTACAAAACTTTCATTTTCTATTTTTTTCTTCTGCCATTTTTGCTCCGCCGCCTTCATTTTTTTTCCAAGACTTTCAATAAATTCTATTCTCAATTTCTCCGCCTCCGCGTTTCTTGCTTCCAATATTTTTTCTTTATCGACATTAACAACTTCTTTATTATTAATATCAAAATGCTTAGAAACAGATGTTTCATCTTTACCAAAATATTTACCCATTTCTTCGGCACTCTTGCCCTCCATTGCCTTTTTTCTATCCATAGTAACAGCTCGAGCTTTCTCTTTTTCTTTTTGTTGCTTTTTAAAAGGCATGAGTTGCTCTTTTTTAGACTTAAAACTTTCTTCCATTGCGTCAAGAAGTTCTGTATTTATCTCACCATTTTTTTCAAACCTATTACGCAATGGCAAATCATAACCATCATTTAATATTTTCCATAAACTATCCTTCGTCTCAGCTGAAACACCAGGATCATCAATCATTTTTTCAACCTCATCATCAGCACGCCTAAGTTTGTCTGTAGCTGTCATTGATTTATTAGTCATCAAACTTGCACTTTCTTTTTTTAAAGCTTTTTTCACCTCAAACTTTAAATCTCTTGCAGAAATTCCTGTTGCCTCATAGGCAACATTACTAGAAACAACTTTTTCTGCTGATGATTCATCAGTCCCGATTCCAGCTCCAGCAAATTTATCGTCCATTCTCATAAATTTAAAACTTATTTAAATAAAATTTAAAATTCTTTTTTAAACCACTGAACAATTAAGTTTCAATGTCCATTTTACTCCTGTAA
>CAZMNQ010000018.1:0-12901 GCA_964567695.1 uncultured Bdellovibrionales bacterium | reverse complement strand
GGGGGGGGGGGGATTAGTAGTCATGATTTTTTATTTAAAAAAATTATTGCTCCGGAAAATATTTTTGGCGCTTGGCGTGAATTTCAAAAAGGCAAAATGAAAAAAACTGATGTTCTTGAATTTGCGCAAAGAGCGGAAGAAAATCTTTTCTGTTTGATTTCTGATCTTGCAAAGGATTGCTATGCACATGGGAAGTATATCAGATTTATTGTTTGCGATCCAAAGCGGCGGGAAATTGCGAAAGCCCCAGTGCGCGATCGCGTTTTGCATCATGCAATACATCGCGTTCTGAATCCGATATTCGAACCAAGTTTTATCTTTGATTCATATTCATCCAGGAAGGAAAAGGGCACGCATAGAGCTGTAAAACGCTTATTTGATTTTGCACAAAAAATTTCACGAAATCACACCAAAACGGTTTGGGTGCTTCAGCTGGATATAAAAAATTTTTTTGATTCCGTGGATCATAGCATTCTGATAACTTTGCTAAGAAAGAAAATAGGAGATGAAAAAGCAATGAGATTGCCGGGCATTATTCTTCGCAGTTATGAAAAATCGGATAATAAGGGTATTCCGCTGGGAAATTTGACTTCCCAACTTTTCTCTAATGTTTACTTGGATTTATTGGATCAGTTTGTTAAACGAAAGCTTGAAGTGAAATTTTATTTGCGTTATGCGGATGATATGGCCATTCTCTCTTCTGACCGAAATTTTCTTGAAAATTGTCTTATAAGAATATCAAATTTTATCGAAGAAAACTTGAAAGTAAAAATACATCCGCAAAAAACTAGTTTAAAAAAATGGCATCAGGGCATTGATTTTCTAGGCTATGTAATTTTTCCAAATCATCTTGTTTTGCGGACAAAAACTAAGCGAAGAATGTTGAAAAATATTGAAGATAAACAAAAAAAATTCAAAGCCGGATTAATTAATAAAAAGACTTTCAATTCAACCTTGCAGTCGTATTTTGGCGTGCTGGGGCATTGTAATAATTTTGTAATCAAGAGAAAAATAGAAGATATTGTGAATAATGTGATATAATTGAGATATGCAAACGGTAGAGAAAATACTCCTAGATTTTAATCCGGAGCTAAAAAACTTATTGCCAGCACTGAAAAGAATTGGCGCTGGTTTTGGGTATGTTGGTGAAAAGGAGGCGCAAAAAGTGGCTGATTATTTTTCGGTGCCACTGTCAAAAGTCTTTGAAACGGCTAGTTTTTATGATTTGGTTAAAATTAAAAAACAGCCGAGTCTCCTGATTCAAATTTGTTCTGGTTCAAATTGTGCCACGAAAAATGCCTATAGGGTAATTTGTGAAATCGAAACTCAATTGCACATCAAGGCCGGAGATGATTTTAATTCTAAGGCCAAACTCGAAGTTATTAGCTGTTTGGGGCAGTGCGGCAATGGGCCGGTGATGATTGTAAATGGCAATGTATTCACTAAAGTAACGCCAGACAGTGTGGATGATATTTTGCGAAATTATATATAAAAATGAAAAAGGAAATAAAAATAATAACCAAAAATTGGGGTCAGATAAATCCACAAAAAATCGAGGATTATTTGGCGGTTGGCGGATATCAAGCTTTGCAAAAGTTTGTGCAGAGTTTGACGCCCCAATCGGCTTTGGAAGAAATAAAAACATCCGGACTGTGCGGACGAGGCGGGGCTGGTTTTCCGACTGGTTTGAAATTAGAGTCAGTGCAAAAAGAAACTTCAAAAGAGAAATATTTTATTTGCAATTTAGATGAATCTGAGCCTGGGGCATATAAAGACCGCTCAATTGTTGACGGCGATCCGCACATGCTTTTGGAGGGTATTATAATTTCCTCTTTGATTGTGGGTGCTAGAAAAGCCTATATATATATTAACGGCAACTATCAAAAACAAGCTGAAATTTTGCAGCGGGCAGTGGAGCAGGCGCGTGATAAAAATTTCTTAGGAGAAAATATATTAGATTCAAAATATAATTTAGAAATAGAAATTTTTGCTGGTGCGGGCGCTTATATTTGCGGGGAAGAAACAGCGCTCATTAATTCCATTGAAGGCAAGCGAGGCGAGCCGCGGTTGCGCCCGCCTTTTCCAACGCAAGTGGGACTATTTGGTCAACCAACAGCCGTTAACAATGCTGAAACGAGCACGAACATTCCCTGGATAATTATGAATGGTGGCGCAGCCTATGCTGGAATCGGTTCGAAAAAATCTCCCGGCACAAAACTTTTTATTTTGGATGGCGCGGTGGAAAACCCGGGTGTCGTGGAAGCGCCGTTGGGCATAAGTTTGGAAGATTTGATTGAAAAGTATGCTGGTGGCATTCAGAAAGGCAAAGAATTTTGGTTTGCGCAAATTGGCGGTTCGTCGGGACGATTGGCTTTGCAAGAAGATTTAAAAATAAAAATGGAATATGATCGCGAAGCTAAAATTCCTTTGGGATCTGGCGCGATTTTGGTGGTGGACAAGACGGTGGATATCCATGAAATACTGTTATCTTGGACCGGTTTTTTTCGGCGCGAATCTTGTGGAAAATGCGTGCCATGCCGTGAAGGGACATTTCGCTTGTGGGAAATTGCCAAGCGGTTGCAAGACGGCGAAATTTCCGAGCGGGATGTGTCGGCTATCAGAGATATTTTGTGGACTTTGAATAGTACAACTTTTTGTCCTTTTGGAAAATTTGCCGCCACGGCTTTTTCCGACGCGCTACAAAATTTTTCTAAAGAGATTTATAAATTATCCAAATAATTTCAAGTAAATAGTGATGTTTGATATGAAGAAATAAAAATAAAAAGATGTTACTGCACTTACTCCCGTAATCCAGTTTACGGGAGTAATAAAATATAATAAAAACAATGAAAGGCACAAAAGGTGGAAAAGTAAAATATCATAATTTGACGGAAAACCAGAAGAAAAAATATCTAGGCGAATTTTATTCGACCATAGCGCTTCTGAAAACAAAAGACGAGGCCAAAAGATTTTTTAAAGATCTTTTGACTTTGAGCGAGGTAGTTATGATTTCACGCAGAATTCAAGTGGCAAAAATGCTTTTGGAAGGAAGGATTTATGAGGATATAAAAAAAGAACTGAAGATAGGAACAACGACTATTAGCCAAGTTGAGAAGTGGCTGTTTAATGGCTTTGGCGGTTACAAAGAGGTGTTGGATAAACATAAAAATAATAAAAATAAAAATAATAAGCCTGCATTTGAATTTGAGATTTTTCCAGCCACATTAAAGAAAAAATATCCAGCGTATTTTTTATTATCTAATTTGTTAAAAAAGAAATAGGGAAAAATAAACAGATATAAAGATAAATTACTCCCATAATCCAGTTTACGGGAGTTAAAAAAGACAAGATTTTGGATTATGAAAGAATATAATTTCGTTGTATAATTAATATATGGAAAATCCGCAAACAATCTATCAGCCGGAAAAAGCCAAGGAACACTAAGTGTGATATTCGAAAATTTTTTGCAAATATTGACCACAAAATCTTGAAAAATATTTTAGCTAAACATATTGGAGACGATGACGCCTTATGGTTATTTTCACAAATCATTGATAGTTTCAATACTAAAGGAAAAAATGAAGTGGGCTTGCCACTTGGCAATCTTACATCACAACTATTAGTTAATATTTATATGAACGAATTTGACCATTTTATAAAAAGATATTTAAAAGTCAAATATTACATCCGCTATGCCGATGACTTTGTGATTGTTTCGAAAGACAAGAGCTATTTGAAAAACTTTATTTTTAAAATATCTGAATTTCTTAAATCTAAGCTTAAATTATCGCTTCATCCGGATAAAGTTTTCATAAAAACATTTTCTTCGGGTGTAGATTTTTTGGGTTTGGTTAATTTCAGTGATTATAGAGTTTTACGCACAACTACAAAAAGAAGAATGCTTAAAAAATTGCGGAATAAACAGGATAACTGGAAAAATGGCTTAATTTCGGAAGAAGATTTTAGACAAAGCAAGGGATATAAGATTAAAGAAAAACTTATGGACTTCAGCTGATTTTTAAGGTATATTTAAGGAGCTGATGCTCTATAGAATCGCTCATGAAGTATTTAAAAATAAAAATCACTTTTAATACTCTCGTAATCCAGTTTACGGGAGTATGAATAAATATAAATTTAGGTTAGGGGCAAGAGTAGTGTTTATGAAAATAAAAATCAACAATCAGGACATTGAGTTTAAAGATGGAGAAACAATTTTCCAGGTTTGTTTGCGTAATGGCATCAAAATTCCAACTTTGTGCGGAACCAAGGATTCGCATGAAGGACTGTGTCGGATTTGTATAGTGGAAAATAATGGGCGGTTAATCACTTCTTGCAACACCAAAGTTTCTGAGGGTATGGAAATTATGACGGAGAGTGAAAATGTTTCCAAGGCTAGACGAATTAATTTAGAGCTTTTGTGGGCGGATCATGCTGGAAAGTGCGTGTCGTGCAAGAAAAATCAACGCTGTGAATTGCAGAATTTGGTGACCGACAACAAGATTGAAAATTTTCATTTTATTCCAAGAAAAGAGGAAATGACAGACAAGGAAAATTTGGACTTGCTAAAAGACAATCGCTCGCGTGTGGTGGTGGATGAAGGCAATGCGTGCGTTTCACGCACAACGGAACTCTGTGTGGAATGTCGACGGTGCATCAATGTGTGTCCGACTAAGGAGTTTTCTTTTAACAATCGAGCGGGGGATGTGGTGGTTGGCACCCCCTATGAAAAACCTTTGGACTGTATTTTTTGCGGACAATGCGTGAAAAACTGTCCAACAGGGGCGTTGACGGATAAGAACGATTTACCGGAAATTATTGGAAGAATAGATGACTTGAAAAAGATGGCGATTGCCTTGGTTGATCCGGCTATTTTAGAATCAATGACCTTTGAACAGTCGGAAATAGACTCGCAGAGCAAATTGATTGGTGTTTTGAAAGCACTGGGCTTTGAAAAAGTTTTTGATTTGGGTTTTGGCATGGAAATGATGTTGGAAAGAATGGCGCAAAAAGTGAAAGGCAGTGAAAGAAATAATCTGATACTTAGTCATTGCCCATCTTTCAATTTGTTTGTTAAAAAATATTATCCGCAATTTGAAAGTAATATTTTGGATATTGCGACGCCAGACGAAGTAATGGCAGAAATCATCAAGACCGAATATGCTAAAAAAGAAAAAATCAATCCCGCGGATTTGGTAGTAATTTCAATTTCATCTTGTGTGGCGAAGAAAACACTAAAAAATAGCAATCTTGATTATGTAATCACAATGAGAGAATTAGGCAGAATAGTTAGACAAAAAAATATAAAAATTGCAGAAATTGGAAATGTTGATTTTGGCAAAGATTTTATGGTGAAAGACGAGAAAGTCAAAAATATAATTAAGACTGGCGGTGCAGCAGAAATGCTGGCTCAAAAAACCGGTTGTGAATATATTGTGGCCGATGGAATAGTGCAAATAAAAAATACTTTGCGTGATTTTGACAAGGGCCGGATCAAAACTAAAATTATTGAGGCGATGGTTTGTGAAGGGGGATGTCTCAATGGTGGTGGTCAATCGAGAAAAAATTTTTAAATTTTGTAATTTTTAATTTTATAAATAATTTCTTAAATCTAAATTTTTAAACATAAAAACATGTTTAAGGTGAGTGGTTTAAAAATTAAAAATTAGAGTTTATTTAAAAATTCGAAAAATTAAAAATTAAAAATTTCAAACTATGTGTCTAGCAATTCCAGGAAAAATTTTGAAAATCAAAGGTCAGATAGCTGAGGTTGATTTTGACGGCATTAAAAAAGAAATTAATGTGGCTATTGTTGATGTAAAAGTTGGCGATTTTGTTATGGTGCACGCTGGGTTTGCAATTGAGAAGATGGAGCCTGATTTAGTGGCCGATATTCAGGGATATTTAAACAAAGATGAAAAATAAAAAAATCATCAAAAAAATAAAAGAAACAGCTGAAAAAATCGGACACCAGGTGAATCTGATGGAGGTTTGCGGCACGCATACGCAGGCCATTAGCCGTTTTGGCATTCGGGAGCTGATGCCAAAAAATGTTACTTTGATTACCGGACCAGGCTGTCCGGTTTGTGTGACGGCGCAAAAGGATATTGACGCGATTATCAGTTTGGCGCTGGCTGGCGTGCCAATTGCAACCTATGGCGATGTTTTGCGCGTGACCGGGCAATTTGGAAATTTGAATGAAGCGCGGGAAAAGGGCGCCAAAGTTTTTGTCGTTTATTCAGTGGAGGAAGCGTTGGAAATTCAAAAAGAGTATCCAGAACTGGTTTTTTTTGGTCTGGGTTTTGACACAACAGTACCGATGACCGCCTATGCGATTAAAAAAGGCTTGACGGTCTATTCTATTCACAAAATTTTTATTCCAGCGATGGAGGCCTTGTTGAAAATGGGAGAAATAAAAATTGACGGCTTTATTGATCCGGGACATGTCAGTGCAATCATTGGAACAGAGCCATATCAATCAATGAAAATCCCGCAGGTGATTACCGGTTTTTCAGCTGAGGATGTGTTGGCGGGAATTTTGATGCTGCTTCTTCAAATTGAAAGCGGCCGAATTGCCATAGAAAATGAATATGTCAGAGTGGTCAAAAAAAATGGCAACCCCAAAGCGCGCCGGATTTCGTTTGATGTTTTTGAAATTGGCGATGGGTTGTGGCGGGGATTCGGAAACATTCCTGGGTCTGGCTTGGAAATAAAAAAGAAATATGTTAAATTTGACGCCAAGGTAAAATATAAAAATATTTTAGACAAAGTAGATTTTTCTAAATCGCACGAGCCGGTTGGTTGCAAGTGCGGAGAAATAATCCGAGGCCTCAAAACTCCGAAACAATGTCCGATGTTCGGAAAAGTTTGCACGCCCGACAATCCAACCGGACCGTGTATGGTTTCGGTGGAAGGCGGATGCAATGTTGAATATCGCTATAACAAAAAATGATTATGAACAATATTAATAAAACAATTTCACTGGAATCTGGGGCGGGCGGAGAGAAATCGTCTGAGTTGATTGCGCAAATTCGCAAGAATTTTGCAGTGAATCATAAGTGGAAAAATACTTTGGATGACGGTGCTTCGTATAAAATCGGTTCAGAAAAATTGGTGTTCACTACTGACGCTTTTATTGTGGATCCGATTTTTTTTCCAGGCGGGGACATTGGCAAGATTGCAATGTGCGGCACGATTAATGATTTGAGCGTGATGGGTGCCAAACCGATTGGCATTGCTTTGAGTCTGGTGATTGAAGAGGGCTTCCCGGCGGAAGATTTGCAAAAAATCATGCAATCGATTGGAAAAGTTTCCAAAGAGACCGGTGTGCCGATTGTGACAGGCGACACGAAAGTAACGGAAAAAGGCAAAATTGATAAAATTGAAATTACCACTTCCGGCGTGGGCTTGGCCAAAGAAATAATTAATAATGGCGGCGCGCAGGCGGGAGATGTGGTCATTGCTTCCGGCAATCTGGGCGAGCATTCGGTGGTCATTCTGGCGAAAAGATTTAATTATACGACCAAGCTGAAAAGCGATTGCCAGCCGTTGACGCGTGAAATTCAAAGTGTCTCGAAATATTTGACCGCCTGCAAAGATCCGACTCGTGGGGGAGCGGCGGCAGTGCTCAATGAAATTGCGGAAAAATCCAAAGTAAAAATAGTTCTCGAGGAAGATAAATTGCCGTTTGCCAAAGAGACTGTGGCGCTCTCAGAGCTTCTGGGCATCGATAAGTTTTCCTTCCCCTCGGAAGGCCGTTTCGTGGCTACAGTTTCTCCAAAAAACGCGCAAAAAGTCATTAAAATTCTGCAAAAATTCAACCCAGAAGCCAAAATTATTGGCTCAGTTAAGCCAGGAACTGGCGTTCACCTCAAAACCCGCCTCGGCGGCACCAAAATAATCGACACACCCAGAGGCAAATTAATTCCGCGGATTTGTTAGAAGATAATAAATAACCTGTCCAAGAGAAAGTCCTGCGTCGCCTCGTGGGATTTGCACAGCCGGTGTCCTTGAGTGGGTGCCGGCTTTATTTTTTTCAGATTCAAAATAAGCGGAAATTATTTTGTTGTTCGAAATTCCGCCAGCGATATAATAGTTAGTAACTCGTAACTCGTAACTCGTAACTATTTTGTGTAAACCTTGGGCGATGTAGAGTTGGGCAGTGGCAGCCAATCTGGATTTGTCTTTGTGTAAATTTTTTATTAAATACTCAAATAAAAAAGTTGTGTTTAATATATAATCATTTTTTGGAAATTTAGTCATTGGAAATTGGAAATTGGAAATTTGATTGCTTTTTAATGTTGTAATTTTTGGTTTAATATCTGAATATGGTTTGGCTGAATTAGCTTCTAGCGCAAAGACTGGTTCATGTTTATGTTTCCTTTCGTTTTTGCAAAATCCTAACAAAATTGAAACGGCATCTAAAATTCTTCCAGTGCTGGAAGTTTCGATGCAGTTAAAATTTTGTTGCAATTGATTATATAAAACTTCAAATTCCTGAGTGGAATAATGTTTTTTTATTTGTTGATAAGTTTTCTCTTTGGACAAAAATTTTGACAAAATACTAATCAGCATCCGTGCCGGTTCTTGAACAGCCAGGTCTCCGCCGATCATCGTTTGATTTTCAAGGTGGCCTATTCGCTCAATTTTTATTTTTTGTTTTGAAATTTTGTCATTGGAATTTGAAAATTCATTGGAAATTGGAAATTGGAAATTGGAAATTGCGAAGCATTCGCCACCCCAAATTTTTTCATCCAGACCATAGCCGGTGCCGTCGAGAGCAATGCCGAAAGCGTCGCGTAATTCGTAATTCGTAACTCGTAACCCAGAATTCGTATTAATTATTTCACCTCCAATCTGGGAGAAAATGTGGGCTATGTGATGCTGGATTTGAATATGTTCGGCTTTGTATTTTTTGGCTAAATCTTTGCCAAGCTTAGTGGTTTTGTATAGTGGATGCAGGTCAGTCAAAATAATATCTGGCTTGGCTTTCATCTCTTTTAAAAAATTGTTTAATTCGCTTTTAAATTTGCGAAAATTTGCATCAACTAACAAATCGCTAAAATCTTCGGAAAAATAGATTTTTTTATCTCGAAAAAACGAAAAATTGCCATTGGATTCCGGTCCAAGGGCTAAAATTTGCCGAGCATCATTATTTGCATAATTAAATATCTGCATACAATCATTATAGCAAGTTGTAGGGTTTTGTTGAATTGGAAAAAATCTGATAGAATAGAGAAATGGAAAATAAAAAAATTGCTGAAAGTGTGTCGAAGCCAAAAGTAGCTATCGTGAGTTTAACCTCTTGCGAGGGTTGTCAATTTGCCCTTTTTGATCTGGGTGAGAAATTTTTGGAATTTGTCGGTAAAATTGACATGATTGATTTTCGTTTGCTGGAGGATAAAAAAAATGATGGCGGAGATCTGGACTTGGTTCTAGTGGAGGGCAATCCGGTGACCGAAGATAATTTGAAAACACTGGAAGCTTTGCGCAAGCGGAGCAAGCTCTTGGTGACATTGGGCAATTGCGCGGCTATGGGCGGAATCCCGGAAATCAAAAATTACCAGGAAGGCGCTAACACCATCAAGCATGTCTATAAATATATTTACGGCATTAATAATCCGGAAATCAAGGAACTGGATAATTTTGTGAAAGTTGATTTTGTTTTTCCGGGTTGTCCAATTTCCGGTGAAGAATTTTTGAAATATATCCCAGAGCTTTTGGCGGGAAGAATTCCAGTTATTCCCGATCAACCAGTTTGCGTCGAATGCAAAGCGGCGGGCAACCGGTGTTTGCTTTTGGACAAAAAACCGTGTTTTGGCCCGATGATTTTGGGTGGGTGTGACGCAGTGTGTCCGACTTCTCGGATGACTTGCCAAGGTTGTCGCGGATTGCGGCCAAAAGGCAACATCAAAGCTATGCGAGCGGCGTTGAAAACAATGATTCATGATCACGAGTTTGAAAATATCGCGGAAATCTATGGTTTGCGAGATGATATATCCGAAAGAGAATCCGAATTAAATTCAAATTAAATCCGAATGGTTGAAATATTACATAAAGATCTTTCATATGGTATAAACGGAATTTTGTTTCAGGTACACAATAGTTTGGGAAGATTTTGCAAGCACAATCAGTATGGAGATGCGCTCGAGGTTCTATTAAAAGAAAATAATATAAAATATAAAAGAGAGATTGAAATACCAATATATTTTAAAGAAATTAAATTAACAGGAAATATACTGGATTTTTTAATTGAAGATGCTGTAGTTTTGGATATAAAATGTAAAAAAGAAATAACAACCAAGGATTATGTTCAAATGAAAAGGTATTTGAAGGCTACGGGAAAGGAACTTGGTATAATTGTTAATTTTGCTGATAAATCCCTAAAGATAGTAAGAATATTAGACAAAAAATAATTCGGATATAATTAGTATATAATTCGTATGCAAATAAGGATAAATCACATTGCAAAAATGGAAGGACATGCCGGTTTCATGGCTAGCGTTATTCATGGAGATGTTAAGAGTGCCAAGATTGAAGTGCAAGAAGGCATCCGTTTGATCGAAGGTGTTTTAATTGGCCGTTATTTCACGGACATGCCGACGATTGCGCAAAGAATCTGTGGCATCTGTCCGGTCGTGCACAATCTGACAGCGATCAAAGCCTTGGAGAGCGCGATGGGCGTGCAAGTTTCGCCGGAAACCAAGAAACTGCGCACTGTGATGGAATTGGGGCAAATCATCCATTCCCACGCTCTGCATCTTTTTTTCTTGTCGCTGGCGGATTTTTTGGATATGGATAATGATATTAAACTTATCAGCACCTATCCAGAAGAAACAAAAATCGCAGTGCGTTTGCGTGAATATGGTATGAGCATCGTGAAAGTGATTGGCGGGCGCGTTATTCATCCTTTGACTAATGAAGTGGGGGGTTTCAAAAAAGCGCCGGACGCGGAAACTTTGCGAAAAATTGTAGCCGATAGTTCGGTGGCCTTGCAGGACGCGCTGGCGTTGGGAGAATTTTTTCGAAAAATAAAAATCCCGGATTTTCAAAGAGCAACTGAATATGTGAGTTTGGATAAAAAAGGAACTTATGCGATTTATGACGGTGATATCATTTCTTCCCAAGGTTTGCACATTCCGGTGGAAAAATTTGAGCAAGATTTTCATGAATTGCAAAAACAAAACGAAGTTATCAAAAAACTAGATCATGAAGGACACAGCTATATGGTTGGCGCGATTGCCAGAATAAATAATAGCCGCAATAAGCTCAATCCGGCGGCTAGCCAATATTTGGAAAGTTTGAATCTGACTTTTCCGGGTTATAATCCTTTTCACAACATTTTAGCTCAAATGGTGGAAATTATCCATTGTGTGGAAGAATCGGCCAAATTGATTAAGGAGCTTTTGCATGCGGATTTGAACGCCGTTGTGACCCAAAAATATGAGATTAAGGAGGGAATCGGCGTGGCGGCGGTGGAAGCTCCGCGCGGAACTTTGTATTACCATGTAGAGGTAGATGCCAAGGGCTATGTTAAAAATGTGAATATTATTACGCCGACCGCTCAATTTCTGGCTAATTTAGAAGATGATGTGGCGGACTACATTAAGCAAATTATTGATCTGGATGACAAGGCCAAACAAAACAAATTGCGCGGTTTCATCCGAGCCTATGATCCTTGCATTTCTTGCGCCGTACACTGATACGAATTTGGATACGGATTAAATCCGAATTAATTTGCGTAAAAAGTAGGATTGGATAATAATTAGGATATAATTCGTATAATAATTAGCATATGACTGAAATAAATCAAGTGTATAAATGCGATGTTTGCGGCAACATCGTTGAAATGTTGCATGCCGGAGCAGGCGAGTTGGTTTGTTGCGAGCAACCGATGGAAATGCAAATAGAAAAAACAGATGAGGAGAAATTTGAGAAGCACCGACCGGTCGTGGAAAAAACCAGCGAAAGCGTGATTGTGCGAGTGGGTAGTGTTGCGCATCCAATGGAAAGTAATCACTATATCGAATGGATCGAAGTTATAACGGAACATCGTGTCTATCGAAAACATTTGGTGCCGGGCGATGCGCCGGAAGCTGAGTTTTTCTTGGAAGCCGAACATTTGGAAGCGCGCGCCTATTGCAATGTGCATGGGCTGTGGAAGAATTAATTAGAACCACTGATTAACACTGATTAAGATGATTGTATTGATTTTGGAATTCAAAATTAAATCATGTGTAATCAGGAAAATCATGTGATAATCTGTGGTTCAGATATTTTATGCATGATTTTTTATTAGCCAAAGAAATAGTTGATGAACTTTTGGCTATTGCGAAAGAAAAAAATCTGTCGGAAATTAAGAGTGCCGACATTGAAATTGGCACGATTGCTTTGGCGCATGATGGACATGAGGAGCACACAGAGGACATTAATATTGAAAACTTGCAATTCGGGCTGGAAAGCATCGCAAAAAATACAATCTTAGCGAGCACTAAATTCAATATTAAAAAAGTTTCAGGGGACAATTGGAAAATTGTTAATATTGATGCGTGAAATTTTGGAAAAATTACGCATTATTGCGTTATCGTAGCAGGTTTAGTATAATAAAGTTATGGAAATATCCAATCTGCAAAAACTGAAAATCGCAAAAATTGCCAAAAAATTTCATTTAAAATTAATTGTTGTTTTTGGTTCTTTTGCCAGTGGAAAAAATAGAGTGGATAGCGATTTGGACATTGCTATTTTAGGAATAAAAGAAATTTCTTTTAGCGAGCAAATTAATTTAATAAATGAATTTTCACGGGTTTTTAACAAAAATATTGATTTATCGATTCTTAATAATGTCAATCCGCTTCTGCTTTTTGAGGTTAGCACAAATTCAATTTTGCTTTATGGAAGCAGGGAA
>CAZMNQ010000017.1:0-12993 GCA_964567695.1 uncultured Bdellovibrionales bacterium | reverse complement strand
GCAAGAAGAAGATTTTACTAACCATATTTTCTCTTCTAAAAATATTTTTCCTTCCCCGCCCAATTCATCTATCGCATCACAAATCAAAGCTACAATTTCATCATTTTGAAAATTTTTGGAATTTTTTAGATTCTCACGCACCCAAGCTATGGCTTTTTCGTGGCTGGAACCACTACGCCTGCGATTAGCTTCATATTGATCGACTGCCATCAGAATGCGCCCCTCTATCGCATCAACATACTCTTCCATCAAACCAATGGCTCCGGCCTGAAGCGGAATTTCTGATTCAGAGAGTCCATATGGATTAATCCCCTTGTTAAAATGGTGCGATCCGGCAATAATCCCAGTGTGTTCATTTAAGCCGGCAGGAAATTTTTCCAAAATATCGTGGGTCCATTGGGCATGCATATCCCAAAATTGCCGCATCGTTGTTTGCAAATCAATCCCGCAATTTATCAAATGAGCGGCCATTGCATTTCCTTCTTCCAAAGAAAAATTTTCCGCAATAACTTTCCCCAGAGACATCATTGGATTTTTAATTTGCTCTTGAGCAAAAATTCTAACAATAGTTTTTAACTCCTCCGCACTTGCCTCGGCCGGTCCGGTCTTTCCGATGTCATACAAGATGGCAGAGATGCATCCCTCTATTTTATCCATCTAATCAATTTTTTCTTTTTTTGGCAACAGCCAAGGTGTTTCTTGTATATTTTCCATAAGCTAATTTACAGCTAAAAAAATTATTTTCAGTCTTTTTTATTTGATTGCTACACTTATTATGCCACAAAAAAACAAGCCCCTAAAAAGGCATTCTTAACGGCTAAATCGTGATTTAGCCGTTGGAAATTAGTTTGTCGGAAATCTAAAAGAAGGTTCAACGGTAATCTTAACATTCTCTGAAAATCCCCCGAACCACTCTATATCTTCCTGCACCATTCTCCATTGAAAATCATAAATGCCTGGCCGACTGGGAGCTTTGACTTTAAAAGTAAATTTTTTTGTTTCCCCCGGCTTGATCTTTTCCTCCGGATTGAGATCTACTCTGCCTTTCCAATAAATATTATCTTGGGGACTCTGTGAACCCATCCGATATTGTTTCTCATTCGTCCAAACTTCCATCCCAGTATTTTTAACAGCCACGGAAACTTCATATTCCTCTCCGCTAATCATGGTAACGGGAACTGATTGTTTCTCAAATTTGGCGTCATTACCGATATTATTACCTTGAAAAATCGCTGCCAGCGCATCTTCATCTTTACAAGAATATTTATTATCCGGCGAATAATAATTTATGGCCGGACCATAACATCCTCCGTTTTTATCATAAACCACTGCCAAGTACGGCATTAGAAATCCCATGCTCTGCGAAGTGAAATGTTGGTAAAGATTTTTTAGCGTTTTAATTCTGGTTTTCTGATTCATGCGGGCAAAACGACTCATATCATCATACTGAAGACCACTCCAGTCTAGGTGCAAAAACACATTATTGGCTTTGGAGGCAAAGTTTTCATGCCAAAGCAATGCCCAGCAGCGGTCGCCTTCTTTCTTCCACCAGCGTGAAAAGCATGGCTGGTTCTCAATTTCTCCCTTATCATCTATACCCACTCCGCCCTCTATATAATCAAAAAGCTGGAGATATTTTTGATCGGTTATGTCATCGGTTTGCGCTCCGATAACAATTTCCTTGCCTTCTGATTCAGCATACTTACGCATTTCTGTTACAATGTCCTTGGCCCAGGATTTAGACAAATTACCATTATCCTGAAAATAGATTTGTCCGAACAAAAAACTCTGAACTCCCAGATCAATTGCTTTTCTGGTTATATATTTCAGATAGTTGCGATATTCCGGACTGCCAAAATAGGCTTTACAGGTTCCTTCTCCCCAAAATCCCCAGCTTCCATCCCGACACATTGCAGAAAAATTAAAATTTCTTTTTTTATCCGGATAATAATATGTGGCGTCAGTACCGACAGCTTCAGCTAAAAACATTCCATAAATCAGACCGCTTTTTTTGACTTTCTTCATATTATTCTCAACCAGCGAAAAATCAGGCGGAACAACCCAAGTCTCCACGGCGCGATGCAGGTATTCGCATTTCGATCTTTCGATTAGGGCAATTGATCTGTCAGTATCTCCGCCGGAACCGGTCAGCAAACCGTCTGCGACACATCCGCGCTTTTTCATTTGTTCAATTATCCGCGAAACATTTTCCGCTCGAGATTGATTTTCCAGATTGTTTTTTACTATTAAAATAGAACTAACCGCAAAGCCAAAGGCGAAAGCCACTATAGAAAGCGCTTTCCAGCTTTTTATCTTTTTTTTGGAAACAAGCGTGAAATTTCGATTATTAAACAAACCAAAAACATCTCGCGCTAGCTGATCCACCTTTCTATCTCTGAGTTTTTTATTTCTTGTTTCTTTGTCCATTTTGATAGCTTAATTATAACATTAAATCGAAAAAAATGGCTAAAAGAGATTTTTATATCAGCGGCTGCCTGCCGATGGGCAGGGAAATCCTACGAAATAAAGTGGGGCAAATGGATTAGAATTAAAGTAATCGCTCAAGATATCGCGCAAAGTTCTAAATTATAAGTTGAGCGTCCAAATGGCCCAGTTGAGATAGCCGGCGAAACTGACCCAGAGAATATACGGCGCCAAGAGCCAAGCGGCCGTTTTAGAAATTTTGGCGAAGGCGATGATTGTGGCAAATATAGACAGCCAAAGAAAAATCATCTCAAAAAGCGCGCCGCCCGGAGAATGCAAGCCGAAAAAGATAATCGACCAAAGCGCGTTCAAAACCATTTGAATCCCAAAAAACCAGAAGGCCAATCTCTTGCTTTTTCCGCTCTCATCTGTCCAGACAAGATAGAGTGCATAGCCCATCAAAAGAAACAGTATTGTCCAGACCGGACCAAACACCCAAGCCGGCGGATTAAGAGCGGGCTTAACCAGAACCGGATACCAATCTTTCACCGAACCGACTGTAAAAAAGCTCCCCCAGTCCTCCCGCCAACTGCGGGATGATAAGCGAAATGATGAGTTTGTATACTTGTCCTGAGCGAAGTCGAAGGATTTTTTTCATTTATTTATTTATTTTAATTTTTATTACTGAATTAATTCCTGAATTCTTTATTGCAAGAAATTATATTTTTTCGAAGGTTGAGTCTTTGGAGCTAGTCAGTAATATCAAAAACTAACTTTAACAAGAACCAAAATAATACTATCTGAAAGATTCAATTTTGCTCAGATTGATAAACCATCCATATTTTCGTAAAGACTCTTCTACATGCAAAAGGGCTTGCTGTTGAGACTTTTCATACAAAGATAAATAATAGGTAGCCCCATTTACATTATGAAAGCCAATTTTTTCCAAAATATTTACCAAAGTAGGTAATTCTCCAGCATATGTTGTGTATTGTGCACTCTCACTGAGCTCACCAATAGTCAAAAGACAATTGGTGACTTGTATTTTCTCATCACAATGCGTGACCGTGTCCGTTTCCGTGACAAAGGTCGCGAGATAACCAACAGATTCACAGTTACTCACTGCTGTTTCATCAAAATTTTCATAATTAGTCACATTTGAAATAAATGTCTTCATATATTTTCATTATTTTAATAATTTATCATATCATCATCAATAAAAATTATTCTGCTCCCAATTCTTTTCTCTGAATCCACTTCGAACCATCTGGGGTTATAACCAAAACATCTACTGGGCCACCTACACCAGGAATATCTCCGGGATCAGCTTGTATGCCATCAGAAAATCTCTGCATCGCAGAAGTAGTTTGAATTACAAGAATCGTAAAATCAACCGCATCTTGCAAAGTCATTGCACCCCAATTAATTGCATATTCCAATCCATTCAGTTGCTTTTCCACTTCTGGTTGTCCTTTTTGTTTTATTGCCTCTCCAACAAAAGGGGCATTAAAAATTCTTGGATCCCAACCTTTTACAATTCTAGAAACAACATCAGTTTGTCCAATCCAGTTTGCGCCATATTCTTTTCCTTTTTGGTTGCTATCGCGTCTTTGCAGAATTTCTCCCGGAATATACACATTATAAACTTCATGGGAGCCATCAACATTATATCCAGCAACAAAAAGTACTAGACCGTCAATCCCCACCGCACCATCCTTAACATTTCCCGCTTGATCTTTAATTTTAAATTTCAAACCATGTTGTTCTTGCTTTATCTCTATAACCTCCAACCCCTGATTTTTGAAGTTATTTTTAATTTGCTCTGGTAATTTTTCCAGTTGCTCTTGCCATTTAAGTTTTTTGTCAAAAATATAATGCAATTTTTCCGCAACCTCTTTTACAGATAGATTTTCTACATCAGCTTCTCGCTTAAACTGTTCAATAAATTTACTTATATTTTTCGGAATACCATCTTCCTGCAAAAATGCCAATCCGGTTACAGCCACGCCAACTCGACTATTGATTAAAAATAATTTCGTTGCTGCGTCTGATCCAATTCTAGAAACACCTTTTCTATTTCGATAAGACTGACGACTATCAGCCGCCAAAACGATACCTTCGGGAGTTGTTGTATTAATTGCTAGTGACATAGTTTTTTTAAAAAATTATTTATTTAATGCATTCAAATCATTAACAAGGAGATGAACTGTTGTGGATGGATCTTTTTTTAAATATGAATGTTCTTTTTTATACATTTCTAATAATTTTTCGGCATTTTTAATTGCATCTTTCTCCATATTTTTAATTATTTCATACATATTTTTTGAATTCTTTTGATAACTTTGGCCGTTGGTTTTACTAATTTCTTTATCCAGTTTTTTTATCAACTCTTTTCTTCCAATAGCCGTATCAATGAAGTTGAAATGTAATAAAAACCACAACTCAAAACACTCATTCGAATATGCAACTTTTAATCCTAATTTTTCTGCTTTCTCTACGGCGCTATCAAAGTTACTACTAAAATCATCTCTATCAAAAACAACCCAATAATTATCACTATTATCCGAATTTCCGATTTTTATGTTATTTTTCACTAAAAAATCTTCGACATAATCCACAAGGCTCGTGGTGTTGTATCCCGTACCCTTTATTTTAATTTTTATATTTGTATTCCTGATTTCTCTTTTTTTGGATTCAAAATAATTTGGCTCTGTTTCTTCCCCCTCTGTGAATATATAAATTATCCTATGCTCATCTTGTATCTCATATTTTCTTTTGAATCTTTGTTTTGTGTTTTTCTTCATGATTTTATTTATAAAGATTCAATGAAAGGCAGTGCCCCAAACCTACCTTCGAGATATTTTTTAGAATATTCGGTATCATTTCTTAAATTGAATTCAGCCAAAGAAAAAAGATTACCAATACCAAACTTATCTTTTTCGGTAAACCAAATCTGAGCCTTATCAAAATCATCCTTATAGGACAATAGGCTTGTGTCATGGGTCGTAACTATTAATTGAGCATTCTTTGGATTATTTTTCTCAAAAATATCAACAATAAATTTGGTCAAAAATGGGTGCAAGCTATTATCAAATTCATCAATAAACAGCACCTTGTCATTTTCAATAGTATCAATTATTGGACCAAGTATATCAAAAAACTTTTGTGTTCCCATAGACTCATTGCCCATATTGATTTTTTCAAAACCAACATTTTCTTTTTCTGAATTAAATTTAGCATGTGAAAAATTAATGGTGTCAACGGAATTAGGGATATCCTTTTGATTACCTATCAGCATCATGTGCTCTCTGACTTTTTCTGGCAACTCTATTTTTTCAATCACACCATCATCAATACAAAAATCAGCCTTTTTCAAAAAAGTTAAAATTTTAGCTCTTGCCTCTGGATTTTCTTTGAATAATTTTACAGTAAATCCTCCGTGTCTTTCGTTTTTTTGTCCACTAATAATGTTGATATTTTTGAAACATTCGGCGATTCCTATTGCAAGACTATCATTCCATTGTGAAGCTGCCGACAAAAAAAGAACTTCTTTTCTTGTTTTTGAAATTACATCCTCGCTTTTCTTCAACACATCAAACAATTCAATAGATTGTTCATTCCTGACTAAATATTTTTTTTCTTTTCCTTCTGTTAAAATCTCAACCAGTGTTTCTTTAAAAATTCTATCATTCAGAATTGCAAAGCTATATTTAAATATTTTTTCATCCATTGAAAAAACAATCTCCCATACTATAGGTGAATTTTCTTCATCCGAAAGCAAAAATTTATGATAGGGTAGCTTTGCGCCCTCTTTAATAGTCGCTGAATTAAGAACTAATCCCCTCATTACAGCAAGAGCGTCAAGCAATGTGCTTTTTCCTGAAGCGTTAGGACCATACACAAGAGATGTTTTTAATAAACTCTCCCCATTATTCTCAAAAGTATGATCGCTTTTTCTTGCAACAGTGGAAAAAGTCACCTTGTTTTTGAAAATTTTAAAATTTTCCACAGAAAACTCAATTAATGCTATTTTCATATGATTGCAATTTAATTACTTAATCTACTAACATTATACACAATACACAAAATAATGCAAGTATTATGTAAATTTATTGCAATTTTGTATACTTCTCATACAACCCAAATAAAAACTCCATCCTCTCCGTCGAAGAATTGAAAGATTTTTTTCTATAGGCTGAATCTACTGTCCTATCGAGGTTTTGGTGTGCTTTGACCAAATCAGCCGGCATTGTAAGCGGATCATATAAATCAGCCAACGAGCTGTTGGGATATTTCGTGCGGGCATCCAAAGCTTCTTGCGCTGCTTGTTCAACCGCTTTCATTTTTTCTTCGCTTGGATTTTCCGGCCAAGGTAAATTATTATAGACAATATCTTTTGAATAACGAAAATCGCTTTTCAATCTTCCGCAAACATGGCGAACCCAAGTCATATGCATTTCACTTTCTAAAACTCCAAAATGATATAGATTCGCATTTGGAATGGCCATGCAAGTATCGCTCACTGTAAAATCTTTATCAAAAAATCCCATTGGGATATATTTTCTGTTTTCACTAGAAACCCTCGGCACAACAACAAATGAATCACCGAAATTTCTGATCTCACCAAAAAGCATCGGCGTGTTAGCATTTTTAATTGTTGAAGGTCTTTTACTCGCCAATCTAAATTGTTTCACTTTTTCAATTTTTTCCATTATTTCAGGAATGGCTTTTATTTTCTCAGGCGCGGCATCAACCAGCCACAAACACCATCGTTTTCCGTTATTAAGAAATTCTCTCGCGCTAATCAATGGTCTCACAAATTTTTCTGCTTCAGGATTATTTTGCAACAATTGATTTTTTTCATCATCGGTCATCAAAAGATTTCCACCATCCAACGGCATATTTCCAAAACTCATCTTAGGCACATCACAAATCGAATTTTGTTTTAATTGAACAATAACATCATCCGCCGGCACTAGATATGGATTGATGTTTTTCACTTTTATTTCATGCGGCTCGCCTTTCACATCTTCATATTCAAAAAGCAATTTCTTGTCCATATCAAAATTAGCAAATCCAACAATCACGCAAAAAACTGCCGCTTTGCCTCGCGCTTCATTGTTCCACTTGAAAGTTTTGTGCGCAAAGTGAATTTTGATGTCATAATTTTTCAAAAGTTCACCCCACAAAATTCCCACTTGCTCACCTTGCGTGATTGAATTTGTCGAAACGAAAGCGCATTTTATTTGCGTGCCTTGAACATATTTTGCCGCTTTCACATACCAACCGGAAACATAATCTAAAACACCCACGCCATTCACTTTCCCAAAAACTGCCAAAATATCATTTCTTTGTTCTTTACTCATCATCTTTGATCCAATAAATGGCGGATTCCCGAGAATATATGAAAGTTCATTTTTTGAAACAACTTCTTCCCACTCTTTCTGCAAAGCATTGCCGACAAAAATCGTCGCGCCTTTGCCGAGCGGAAGATCGACAATGTTTTTTCCAAAAATTTCACTAGCCTTTTCATTCGTCTGATGATCCATCAGCCACATCGCAGTCTGAGCGATGCGCGCTGGAAACTCATCGATTTCAATCCCAAAAAATTGTTCTGGACGGACTTTGATATATTGTTTCAAGTCATATAACTCCAAACGGTTTTGTGCGCCAAAGCGGATTTTGAGCATCTCCAGTTCCAAAAGTCGGAGTTCGCGATAGGCAATGACCAAGAAATTCCCGCAACCGCAAGCCGGATCAAGAAATTTCAGCTTGGTTAATTTTTCCTGAAATTCAAAAAGTTTTTGATTGTTTTTTCCGCAAGATCCCAGCTCGGAATATAGTTCATCCAAAAACAAAGGTTTGATGAGCTTCAAAATATTTTTTTCTGAAGTATAATGCGCTCCCAAATGTCGCCTTGCTTCTTTGTCCATAACGGATTGGAAAAGTGAACCGAAAATCGCCGGAGAAATTTTTGACCAATCAAACTCACAAGCATCCAAAAGTTTCTTTCTCATTTCTGAATTGAAAGATGGAACGATTGCTTGTTCGGCGAAAAGCCCGCCATTTACATATGGGAATTGCGCCAATTCCTCGTCCAGCGTGGCTTGTCTTTTTTCCGGAGCAGTGTTGAGAATCTAGAACAAAGTTGAAAGATGCATTCCGGTATCAGAGCCGTCTTCACTAGTGCGATTTTCCAGATAACGGCGGAATTGGTGATGCAAAAATATATTGGCGTCATCTGCAAAGAGACAAAAAAGCGTCCTGACCAAAAATACATTGAGCTCGTGTCCGGAAAATCCCGTTTCAACCATGACATCATATAATTTCCCCATCAGCTCAGCCGCCTTGATATTCACTTCATCTTCTTCTTTGTATTCTTGTTTTTTGTAGCCAGCGATAAAATCAAAAAGATGGACTTTTTTATGCAAGTCTTTCAAAGAAAATTCCTGCTCGGTTTTTTCTTCCAAATCATACAATTTAAAATGTTCAAAATCAGAAACAAGAACATATTTCGGCAAATCTTTTTCTTTGATTCCGGGGAAATAATCCATGGCCTGCACATAGGCCTTTTCCAGGCTTCTTCCTTTGGACTTATGCTCAACCAAAAGCATGCCCGGCCAAAACAAATCAACAAAACCTTGATTCCCGCCGTATTTTTTCACCTACACTTCGAATTGCGCCAAACGCCTACGAGTCAATCCTAACACATTGAAAAAGCCATCCCAAAAAGATTTGGCCTCCGCATCTTCTGAGCTTTCATTTTCCCACTCTTTGGAAAATTCAATGGCCCGTGATTTGATTTCATTCCATGATAATGGCATATGTTTATTTCTTACTCCTATAATCCCTAATTTGCAATCCGCCCGCAATTCTTTTCACAACCATTCTTTGCTTTTCACGCCAACCCAATTCCCTCACCATTTCAATAGGCAGGTAATTGGGGTCAGGTACCTTTTTATATTATTTCTTCCAATCCTTAACCAACACGCCTCCGCGGACACGCTTCACCACGACTTTCTGCTTTTCCCTCCAGCCGAGATCTCGCACGGTTTCGATCGGCAAAGTTAGACCGATGGAGCCGTTACCGGATTTGGTTAATTTTCTAATATTATTGTCTTCCAATTTTCTTCTTGGCATTTTTTTTAATAAATTTATTACTGAATTTATTACTGAATTCCTTATTTTTATTCTACGCCCTAAAAGCCCTAAAAGCAAAAAGAGACGCTTTCGCATCTCCTTGTCCCACATTGCTCCGCGATCAGGACTCGAACCTGAAACCAATTGATTACACTTATCCTAATATTTCTAAAAGGGGTGGACTATATCATCTCCTTTATCCAAAGGAGTGAGGCGCTTCCCGGTCCGCCTCTGGCGAACAAGTACTCTCTTGCGAGATAGTCTCTGAACCTTCAACGACACAATGTCGAAGCTTGGCTGCTGATTACCATAATTTCTGCTGAAGAAATTTTAGGCTTCCAGCAATTCACCTCATTATTCACTCTAATGTCACCACTAGAGGCTGCGTTTATCTCACAGTCAACTGCTCTACCATTGAGCTATCGCGGAATATATTAAATTTTCAAAGTATCGCTCAAATAAGCGACAAAATCAGTATATCAAATAACTTTTAGATTGGCAAGTATTAACCCTAACATAAAAGCCCCATTTTATAGGGCCTTTATTATTCACTTTCTAATAATCTTTCAACTTTTTTATCCCATCATGCTCCCGAATTTTCTCCAAGGCTTTGGCTTCGATTTGGCGGATGCGTTCGCGGGTGACACCAAATTCCTGGCCGACTTCTTCCAAGGTATGCACCACGCCATCTTCCAAGCCGAATCTGATTTTCAAAATCTTTTGCTCACGCGGGGTGAGGGAATTCAAAACTTCCGTTACATGATCGCGCAAAAGCTTTCTCGAGGCCACATGATGCGGCATGACTGTTTCCGTGTCTTCAATGAAATCTCCCAACACACTGTCATCGTCAGAATCACCTACGGATGTTTCCAAAGAAACCGTTTCCTGGGAAATTTTCATAATGTGGCGAATTTTGTCCACCTCAATGCCCATTTCCACCGCCACTTCTTCCGGCAAAGGTTCGCGACCCAGATCCTGCACTAGCCGCCTCGTAATCTGGGTATATTTATTGATGGTTTCCACCATATGCACTGGGATGCGAATTGTTCGCGATTGGTCAGCCAAAGCGCGGGTAACCGCTTGGCGAATCCACCAGGTGGCATAAGTTGAAAATTTATAGCCCTTCGTGTAATCAAATTTTTCTACAGCGCGAAACAAACCAATGTTGCCTTCTTGAATCAAATCCAACAAAGACAAATTGTGCGAGCGGCCAACATATTTTTTCGCAATACTTACAACCAAACGCAAATTGGCTTCGGTCAGTTTTTGCTTAGCGACTGGGTCGCCTTTTTCAATTCGTTTCGCCAGTGAAACTTCCTCTTCTGATTTTAAAAGAGTAACTCGCCCAATTTCATGCAAATACATTTGAACTAGGTCAGAAGAAGCTTCTTCTGGAATATCAATTTCTTTTTTCTTTTTCTTCTTACCAGCTTTTTCGTCTTCAATATCTTCGCCAATCTTATCAGTTTCCATTTTTAACATATCATCCGAACCCAGAACGCGCACACCGATTGCTTCCAATTTTTCATATAAATTTCCCAGATCTTCAATGCTTTTTTCCGCATCAGGAAAAGCGTGCAAAATTTCATCTTCTGTTATGAAGCCTCTTTGCTTGCCGCGATAAACCAAATCTTCCACGACACTCCTAGCTTTAACTTCCTTGGCTTTATAGGGCACGACTTTGCCACCCTGGCTCATTTTTTTCTCAGCCCGGCTTTGTCCGGTTTTAACTGGCTTGTTTACCTTAGCTGGAACCGTTGTCTTAGCTGCCTTAACAACTGTCTTCGAATTTTTTTTCGTTTGAACAACCACAGCCTTTTTAGCTGTCTTTTTAGGAGCAATTTTTTTCAATCGAGCAGGTTTCACAGTTTTTTTGACGGCTTTTTTTATATTTTTTTTCACTATTTTCTTAACAGTCTTTTTTGTTGCTGTTTTTTTATTTTTCTTAACGACAGTCTTTTTTATATTTTTCTTCTTGGCCATAGATATTATAATTTTCAACTATCAATTCACCATTTTCAATATAAATTGAAAATTGGTAACTGAAAATTTACTTTTAGTTTATTTCCTTGTTTAACAAGGCTTGCTCTGCGTCGATTTTAGCATATTCACCGCGAAGAAATTCTGTCGCACCGGCATCATTATTTTTCTTAGCAATGTCCAAATCTTTCGATATTTTATCTAGCTTATCTTTATTGATTTCGTATCTAATTTTTTGCAGCCGATTCTTTGCTTCCAAATTTGGTTTTTCTAAAATAATTTCCTCTGGACTATTGTCCAGTCCAATCTGATAGCGACTAGCAACATATATATTTTCCGCTTCTGCCCTATCAACAGGAGACTCGATTTTTTTAATCAGTTCATCAAAACTAAAACCAAACTCACGACCTCGCTCAATCATCGTGTTAAGAAGGCTATCTTTTGGAAGAAAGGATAAATCCTCATCTTCAACTATTTCCTTCCAAACATCATTATAAACAAGCGCCAGGCCAATCAGATTTTTTATAAGAGTTTCGACTTTACCGCTTGGAGCAAAGATCTTGTTTTCCGACGACAAATGCCGCGAAGTTTTTTCTACTCTATCTCTAAGACTAGTCTTTTTCAGCATATCCGTCAATATATTTTCGGGAACATCCAATTCCACTGCCAATTTTTTTAACCAATGGCTTTTTTCAATATCATTTGCCAAATATCCGATCATCTCCAACAATTCTTCCGTAATTATTTTTTTATCCTCCACTTTTTCTTTATCATACTTAGCAAAAATATTCATGAAAAAATATTCCATCGCTGACTTGGCTTTTTCCACCGATTCCTTCAGAGCCTCCGGATTATTTTTGGCCAAATCAGCCGCGTCCTTGCCGGATAGTAATTGCACGACATGCACTGAAACGCCTTTTCCAAAACACAGCTTAATGCTTTTTTTCGTAGCCAACTCGCCGGCATTGTCCATATCAAAACACATCTTGATGTTGTCGGTATATCGTTTAATGATATTCAAATGTTCTTGCGTCAATGCTGTGCCGGAAACTGCTACGGTGTTTTTAAGTCCCGCCTGATGCGCGGCAATCACATCCATATTACCTTCCACCAAAAGCACCGCGCCGGCTTGCCTGATTTCACCTTTAGCTTTGTTGATGCCATAGAGAATTTTACTTTTATGATAAACTTCCGTTTCCGGCGTATTTACATATTTAGCTTGCGATTCATCCCCACCCGGCGCCACACGAGCGCTGTAGCCGACAACCTTACTATTAGTGTCCGCCACTGGAAACATTATTCTATTCCTAAAACGATCATAGTGGTTTGTAGTTTGCCCGCCTTGCGTCGACAAGCGGTCGTCTCCGCGAGTCGAGGCGGGTAGTTTTTGGTTTGTAGAATTTATTTGGTCATTTGAATTTGGGATTCCCGTCTGTCCGGTAGACAGGT
>CAZMNQ010000016.1:4659-13597 GCA_964567695.1 uncultured Bdellovibrionales bacterium | reverse complement strand
TCGCCGGTAGACATTACAATATATCATACTCAGGCGCATAAGTCAATACCTCCTAAAAAACCCAGCGCAGGGCTTTTTATGCGAAAGAAGTTATTTTGTTTATTTGTGCGAGGGTTGTTTTTGGATGGTTTTTGGCGGCGTGGTACTTGTTACGTAGCATGCTACGTAACAAATTCAGTCGAGGACGGTCCTCGCTAGCTATTTTCCAAACAAAAAAGTTTTAAATTCTTCCATTTTTTCAGGATTAAAACGTATCCGTAAAAGTATTGCTAGTAACTCCCTTTCCCTGAAAGTCTCATCTTCTGAAAGCATTAAAAATTCTTCGTAACTTACAAGTTTATTTTCTATCTTCTCTCCACTGTCGAGTTTTGGTTCTTGAATTTTTTTACAATTACGAGCCACAAAATAATTTACACTCCATTCCATCTTAGATACTGGACTTATTTTCTTCCATAAAACAATGTCTTCTGAAGAATAACCAGTTTCCTCTAGAAGTTCTCTTTTTGCTGCAACAACATCTTCTTCATTTTGGTCATTTCTTCCGCCTGGTAAAGAAAGAAACGGTCCGCTATCAGGCTGCTCCTGATATTGAATAATAATTTTATCACCAACTATCGCAATAACACATTCTGTATCCGGTCTTTTCAGTCTTTCAAAGACTTCAACGCTACCATCAAACATTTTTTGTTCCCATTGATAAACGTCAAATATTTTTCCTTCAAATACTTTTTTCGCATTAACTGGTAATTTATTTTTCATATTTTAATTCATGAATTAATTACTGAATTAATTGATCCGCCCGCTTCGACATTTTTATCTATGATAAAATTTTCTAGCTTATTTACCATATTTGAAAGTTCTGTGGTCATAAAATTATTGAGTAACAGTTAGTGGTCCAACTTTTTCTAATTTTAATACTCTATCGACTCCATCATTAAAATTAAGCACCTTTATTTCTCCTTCTATTTTATTTTTGTTTGCCAATGGTGCTGTTATTATCTTATCGCCGTAGATTTTTAGCACCACTAAACTGTCTTGTCCCTCAATTATATAAAATTTTTCCTGTCCACAGGCTATATTATTTCCAAGATAATAGGCCACCGTCGGAAAATAAATAATAAAAAACATAATTATTAGACCAGTCAATCCCATGAATTTATGCAAAAAATTTGCAACAATATTATTATTTTTTCTTTTTAGTAAAAGCGTTATAGGGAAAAAGAAAAACACAAACGATATAGGAATAAAATTTGTAAAGTCATGCACCTTGCCAACTGCAATAATAAAAAGAATGAGTGGGGAGGCCAACACGAGCCATAAAATTATAGCTACCATAAATAATCTTTTTTTAAAAAAATCTTCCGCATTATAGAAAAGCGAAACAACAACAAACATCGTATATAAAATAAATGGTACTATTGACAAAGAAAAAATATCTTTAAAAATGTCTACTAAATTTAAGGATATAAATTCACGAGGAATATCAAAATAATTAGAATACCCTAACTCATAAGCAAAGGCAGACATATATGCAATTAAAGTAATTATAGAAATAACTATTGCATCGGTAATTAAAAATTTTTTATTATCCTCCATAATTTAGTATAGTAAACGAAAATCAATTATTTATATTCTATTACTGATTAACAACAGTGGCAAATTTAATAAACAGCGAGGAGAAAATCCCCTCGCTGTTTATTAAAAGTTATTCTTTTTTACTTGCGTCGTCCGCAGGTTTTTCGGTTTCAGCTTCCTTTGCCTCGCCCTCAGCGCCTGGCTGGCCTTGGCCGTCCGTAGCCTTGGCGGAGGAGGCTTGCTCTGGTTGTGCTGCCTTATACAATTCTTCACCGATTTTTTGCGCTTCGGTGGAAAGTTCGGCGGTGGCTTTTTTGATTGCTTCGATGTCGTCCGTGTCTTTCACTTTTTTCAAAGCTTCAATTTTTTCCTCGACTGGTTTTTTCTTATCTTCAGAAATTTTGTCGCCAGCGTCCTTCAAAGCTTTTTCAGTGGTGAAGACCAAAGTGTCGGCCATGTTTTTCGTTTCAACATTTTCTTTTTTCTTCTTGTCTTCATCCGCGTGCGCTTCGGCGTCTTTTTTCATTTTTTCGATTTCATCTTTGCTTAGGCCAGTCGAGGCCTCAATGCGGATGGATTGTTCTTTGTTGGTCGCTTTGTCTTTGGCTTTCACAGACAAAACTCCGTTGGCATCAATGTCAAAGGTGACTTCAATTTGCGGAATGCCTCGAGGTGACGGTGGAATGCCGTCTAAAATAAATCGTCCAAGAGTTTTGTTGTCAGCGGCCATTTCTCGCTCGCCTTGCAAGACATGAATTTCCACAGAAGGCTGATTGTCAGCGGCAGTGGAGAATGTTTGCGATTTGGCAGCTGGGATGGTGGTGTTGCGATCAATCAAAGGCGTGCGAATGCCACCCATCGTTTCAATTCCCAAGGTCAATGGAGTTACATCAAGTAAAAGTACATCTTTAACATCCCCTTGCAAAACTCCACCTTGGATAGCAGCGCCGAGCGCCACAACTTCATCCGGATTCACAGTGATGTTTGGTTTTTTGCCAAAGAATTTTTCCACAGTTTGCAAAACCAACGGCATGCGGGTCATGCCTCCGACCAGAATTACTTCATTAATATCCGACACAGAAAGTTTAGCATCCGCCAAAGCTTTCTTGGTCGGCTCCAAAGTTTTAGAAACGAGGTCGCCCACCAATTCTTCCAATTTCGCGCGAGTGAGTTTCATCACCAAATGTTTTGGGCCATTTGCATCAGCGGTGATGAACGGTTGATTGATTTCAGTTTCCACGGCGGTGGAAAGTTCAATCTTCGCTTTCTCGGCTGATTCCTTGATTCTCTGCAAAGCCAATGGATCTTTGCTCAAATCCACGCCTTCTTGTTTTTTAAATTCATCGATGATCCAGTGAATGAGAACTTGGTCAAAGTCGTCGCCTCCAAGGTGAGTGTCACCGTTGGTCGATTTCACTTCCACAGTGTCTTCAGAAACTTCCAAAATGGAAATGTCGAATGTTCCACCTCCAAGGTCATAGACCGCAATTTTTTCATCTTTCTTTTTGTTGAAACCATAGGCCAAAGCGGCGGCGGTCGGTTCATTGATGATGCGAAGGACTTTGAGTCCCGCGATTTCACCCGCTTCAATGGTTGCCTTTCTTTGTGAGTCATCAAAATATGCCGGCACGGTGATGACCGCTTCGGTAATTTTTTGTCCCAGCTTTTCTTCAGCGTCCGCTTTCAATTTGCCCAAAATCATGGCGGAAATTTCTTGCGGTGTATATTCTTTGCCGCCCATTAGAATTTTCACACCTTCACCGGACTTCACAATTTTGTATGGCATGGTTTTCATATCGCGCGCCACTTCTGCATCGTCAAAATGTCGTCCAATCAATCGCTTGATGGAAAACAAAGTGTTCTCCGGATTAGTCACGGCTTGGCGCTTAGCCAAAAGTCCCACCAATCTTTCGTTGGTTTTTGACATCGCAATCATCGAAGGAGTGGTTCGCACACCTTCTTTGTTCTCAACGATGACCGGACTGCCACCCTCCACGATGGCCATGGCGGAGTTGGTCGTTCCGAGGTCGATTCCTAATACTTTACCCATAATTTTGTTTACCCCGTTGAATTGCGACCCTGTCGCACTATTCAACTGAAGTGTGTTATTAATTTATTGCTTAATTGTTATTTACCCCGTTGAATTATGCTTGCCCCACTAAATTTAGTTTTAAACCATTTAATGGAGTTTATTCCAGTTTCCAAGCCTTTTCTTGGTAAATGGAAGAATAACACTTGACAGGTCAAATTTTTTCTGCTATATTTTAAATCCCCCTCAGGCCAGTTTGACCACCCCCTTCCCCCGGTCAGATTGTCCGCTCTGTGCCCTGAGCAAGAATTGGTCCGAGTATCGTCTCGTTTCAAAACTTGCTCAGGGCCTTTTTTATTTTAAAAAAACTTTATTCCACAATTACTCTGGATGCCCGTATAATTTTATTTTCTATCTGATAACCGCGCGTCACGATTTTTTTAATTTTATTTTTAAATTTATAATCTTTGCTCTTGCAAAACTTGCAATCCATATCCTCGACTGCTTCATGACGCACTGGGTCAAAGTTGTCGCCGATTTTGGTTTCAATTTCAGTTACATCGTTGTCGGTCAAAACTTGTTCCAATTGTTTTTGAATATACATAATGCCCGTCACCCAAGAGTTTGTTTTTTGATCCTCCGGAATGTGCGAAGTTGAAGCGTGGAAATTATCAATCACCGGCAGGATTTGTAAAATGATGTTCTGGGTGGAATAGCGGATCAAATCTTTTTGCGATTCCGCCTGTCTTTTTTTATAATTTTCAAAATCTGCCTGGCACCTTTTCCAACCATCCAAATATTCATCAGCTGGAGATTTCTCTTCCTCGTTTTCAGAAACATCCTCAGGCTCCTCACTTATGCCAGCTTCCGCAACTTCCTCAATGGCTTCCTCGAGAGATTCTTTTTCTTCAAATTGTTTTTCTTGTTCCATCTTTTCACTTATTTCTTTTTTATTTTTCATAAAATTACTGGTTACGAGTTACAAGTTACTGATTACTAATATTATTACAGTCGAAGCGCTTAAAAGTTTCCTGACATAATTGAGTAGCGATTTGTTTTCCGCATATTTCATGCGCTTGGGTCCAATGATCGCCAGCACGCCTTTGTCCCCCGATTTGGTTGTGTACGGTGACACTACCATCGAACAATTGTTAATGCCCTTGATTGGATTGTCTTTGCCGATAAAAATTTTGGTTTCGCCCTCTTTCACATTCTTCAAAATAAAATCCACATTCTCATCGATGAAATCCAAGGCTTCCACGATTTTGCAAAATTCATCCACTTCTTGAAATTCCGGTTTTTCCAGCAGTTCTCGAATACCAAAATCAGAAAAATCTTTTTCCATCGTGCTGATGGCCAGGTTGCCGCTCATACCGGACAAAAGCTTGGCAGTCGTTCTTGAAAGTCTTTGATGCTGGGCGCGCAATTTCAAAAGCTCCACTTGCAATTTTTTTTGATCCTTCAGTGAAAGCTCCGTGTCAGCCATAATTTCTTCCACGAAATATTTGTAGCCTTTGTCGGTTGGAATTCGTCCGGCGCTGACATGCGGTTGATAGAGAAAACCATCTTTTTCCAAGCTGACCATATCATTGCGAATGGTAGCTGGACTGATATCAAAACCATATTTTTCCACCAAAACTTTCGAACCAACCGGAACAGCGGAATCTGTATATTCCTCAATGATCGCCGCTAAAATTTCTTGCTGTCTTTTATTCACCCCGACACCAACTTTTGATATTATTAAACTCTAATAAAGTCAAAAGTTTCGTTAAATTATTATAACCACCCAGCACTAATTTTTTCAGTATTTTTTATTACATCAAAAGTTGGTGTGGGGGTTCATATTTGTATTATAATTCCTCGTTAGCACTCTGTCAAGTTGAGTGCTAATTCATATTTTATAGTATTTTTGGAGGCTGTCAAGAACTCGTATAAAATTAAAAGAAGGCGCTCGGAATTTCTCCGTTCGCCTTCGCCGTAATCTGCTTTCAGATACGGCCTATTTCTGGGCTCAGCCTAAAATGCCCGCAAACTATTCGGGCAATCAGAACCCGAATGCGATGATCCGCGTCTTTTGGGTGTTGTTACGCTTTCTATCGTCCGAAATGTCCTCCTGCACCCACGCCCATTCGGCTTCTTACGACATCCGCTGACTGCACAATAGTTACAATCGCACTTTTTAGCCATGCTTTTTCTCCTTTCCAAATAAGATATTAGGTAGGATTATAATGCCCTCGCGCTTCCTGCTGACACGGAACTTGTGACTGTGGCGGAAGCCTGATGACTCTGCTGCGACCCTTGGCTATCGCTTTTTGATTCCTAGTACTACGATCCCTGCGTGAAGACGGACGATTACATCCAAAACATTTCGGATTAGTCTGTCTTCTTGCTTCCTTGCAATCTTTTTCCCCAGGAACATGACTCAACTCTGGACAAGGAACTTTCCTCTCTGCCATACCCACTTTCCTCCATTTTCTAAATTCAATATATAGACCATTATGGTCCCTAACAAAGAACTGCCACTATTAAAAGTTTATTTTTTCAATTTTTCGGCACCGGGTCATAGCCTCCATCATTCCAAGGATGGCATCTAATCACGCGTTTTGAGCCTAGCCAGATTCCTTTGAATATTCCAAAGCGATCCACCGCTTGATAGGTATATTCAGAGCACGACGGATGAAAACGGCAACTGGTGGTATGCGAAAACTTGCTGAAAATTCCATGATCCAGAGAGATTGTTTTTTGATAAATTCGAATGAGCCACAACACAATCTTTTTCATAATTTACATTCTATATGTATTTACTCTTTTGTCAAACCAATTTTTCTGATACAATAAAAAATATAGCAACATAACAAACAAAATATATGCAACAAACAAAATCAAGCAAATTTACTTGGGTTGATATACAAGAGCCCAATGCGGACGACATTCTGAAAGTGCAAAAAAAATTCAACTTGCATCCGCTGATCATAGAAGAATTTTCCACGCCAACTCTCCGGCCGAAAGCGATTGAATATGACAATGCGCTTTTCTTAACGATTCATGTCCCGCTTTTTGATACAACTCTCAAGACCACCTATCCGGGCGAACTGGACATCGTCATTACCCAAGAAGCGCTCATCACATCTCATGATAAGAATATTTGGCAACTGACTGAATTCTTGGCCGAACTAAAAAATGACAAGAAGAAAAAAGATAAATATATGGAAGATTCCCCGGCGACCTTGTTGCGTTTTATTCTTGAGTTGCTCCTGGAATCCTGTTTCCCAAAATTGGATCATATTGTTGAAAAGCTTGGTCACATCGAAACTGAAATTTTTGCCGGCAATGAAAAAGGCATGCTCTTGGAAATTTCCATCGTCAAAAGAGATGTTTTGAATTTCAGAAGAACTATCAAGCCACAACGGTCAGTGCTTGAGTCGCTGATTCAGCGCGATTATAAATTGGTCTCCCGTGAGCTAAGGCCATATTTTCAAGATTTGATCGGCACCAACATCCGTGTTTGGAATTCATTGGAAAGCGCCAAAGAAACCGTTGAGTCTCTGGAAGAAACCAACAACTCCCTGCTGTCCAATAAATTGAATCTCACGATGAAAGTTTTGACCATTTTTTCCGCCATCATGCTGCCAATGACCGTATATTCCAATATCCTGGCTATGAGCGCTGACATCCCTTTTGGAAAAAGCCCGCACGCCTTTGCCATCCACACCGGCATAATGCTTTTTATTTCGCTGTTAACTATAACTATTTTTAAAATTAAGAAATGGCTATGATTGGTAATTTTAAATTCTAAATTATAAATTTTAAATGAAATCAAAATTTTAAAATTTAATAATTAAAAATTCTTGCCTACCGGCAGGCAGGGATTTAAAATTTAAAACTTAAAATTTAAAATTTGCGGATTATGCTTAAACTATATAACACTCTCACAAAAACTAAAGAGGAATTTAAACCCATTAATCTTGGCAAAGTCGGCATGTATGTTTGCGGACCGACGGTTTATGACCACTGTCATCTTGGCCATGGCCGAGGTTATGTGGCGATGGATATCGTTCGCCGCTATCTGGAATATTCGGGCTATGAAGTGCGCTATATCATGAATTACACCGATGTCGGACATCTAGTAAATGACGCCGAAGAAGGCGAAGACAAGGTTGAAAGAAAAGCTAAGCTGGAAAAAATTGATCCGATTGAAATTGCCAACAAATATATCGAGTCTTGCCGGGAAGATTTTGTCGCCCTCAACATTAAGCCGGCGACTTTCAATCCCCGCCCCACACAATATGTGGCGCAAATAATTAAATTCGTCCAAGATTTGATTGCGAAAAGCTTTGCCTATGAAGTTAATGGCTCGGTCTATTTTTCCGTCGAAAAATTTCCGGAATATGGCAAGCTGTCCGGTCGAAAAACAGAAGAAGTGCTAGCTGGCGTGCGTGTGGAAATTAATGAGGAAAAAAGAAATCCAGTGGATTTTGCTTTGTGGATAAGTGCGCCCAAAGAACATATTCTAAAATGGGAAAGTCCGTGGGGAATCGGCTATCCGGGTTGGCACATCGAATGTTCTGTTATGTCTTGCGATCTGCTCGGTCAAGACACTTTTGATATCCACGGCGGCGGCAATGAAAATATTTTCCCGCACAATGAAAATGAAATCGCGCAAAGCGAAGCCTATCTTGGAAAGAAAATGTCTAACTATTGGATGCTTTGGAGCATGGTTAACATCAACGGCGAGAAAATGTCGAAATCTAAAGGTAATCACACTTCCATTAAAGATTCTCTGAAATCATATGACGCTTCTGTACTCCGATTGTGGATTGCCAGTTCGCACTATCGCAGTGTTATGAACTATAGCGAAGATTCTCTGACTCAAGCCAAAACCAATTTACAAACAATTAATGATTTTATTTTGAACATGGAAGCGTTGGCCACGGCTGACGCGCAAGACGCAACTTTTGATGTTTCTGCCTATCAAGAAAAATTTGAAGCCGCGATGAACGATGATATAAATACCCCTTTGGCGCTCAGTGTTCTCTATGAACTCATCACCAATGCCAATAAACTGCTTTTGGAATCAGCCTTGAATGCCAGCGACGCTAAAAAAATTCTAGCTTTTTGGAAAAGAATGAATTCTGTTCTCGGTCTGGTTTTGCATGGCCAAGTAGAAATTCCGCAGGAAATCACGGAACTCGTGAAACAAAGAGAGCTCGCCCGCCAGAACAAAGATTTTCAAGCCTCCGACAAAATTCGCACGGAGATTGACAAACTCGGCTATATCATCGAAGATACTAAAGACAATAATTTTATAATTAAGAAAAAATAACATGACAAACA
>CAZMNQ010000016.1:0-4559 GCA_964567695.1 uncultured Bdellovibrionales bacterium | reverse complement strand
TCGAAGATACTAAAGACAATAATTTTATAATTAAGAAAAAATAACATGACAAACAATAGCCCTTGCGGTTGTGGAGATGACCACGAAGAAGAAAAAGACGCCCCAGCCGAAACTGAACATGAATGTTGCGGTGGCGGTTGCCACGACCACGGAGATGAAACAGAACATGAGTGTTGCAGTGGCGAACACTCCCATGAACAAGCCGAAATATCCACTGAAGAATTAGAAAATTTAAAAAAAGCCATTTTGGAAGCCGGCTACAAAATCGAAGAAACCGCCGACGGCGAACTTAAAATCCTTGAATAATAATTACCTCCAGAAAAAATAAACGCCCGAAGGAAATGATTCCTTGCGGGCGTTTTAATCTGGGCTTGTTATTTCTTTCTTAGCATTTATCCAAATTTCGTCAATTTCAAACCTTGTTAGACCCAGAACTTCTCCTCGTTTAATAAGTTGACACTCGATAAAAAATTGCCTTTCTTCAATAGATTTGAACTTATCATAATTTTTTACATGATTAGTTCCTCTATTCAATCTTTTTTGCTGTATTCGGTAGCTTTTTTTTAAAAATCTCTTGACTGCCCTCTCGTAAGTAGCAAGTCTCCTCATTTCAGTTCTGGACATAGCATTTTCCTCCGTTTTTTATACAACTTTTTAAAGGACTACGCCAAAAGACACAAAAGTTGAAAATTCAGCTTCAAAGTAGAATATGACAAACCTGCTATTTTGTCAAGAAAAGTCCAACAAAGTACCTTCTTGATAATACATCCAAATGGCCTTATACTTACCAAATATGCGACAAAACTTTTGGCAAAAACTGAATAAACCAATTTTAGCTCTCGCACCGATGGCTGGCATCACTGACAGTGCCTTCAGAGAGATTTGCGTGCGCAATGGATGTGATGTGGCTTATAGCGAAATGGCTAGTGTCAGTGCCTTGTTTTTTAAGCCTGCGCGCACCCTGGAGCTGCTTAAATTTGGCCCTTCTGAGCAACCATATGTCGTTCAGCTGTTCGGAAAAGACCCAGCACACTTTAAAAGAGCTACGCAAATTGTGACCGCCCAGCTCAAGCCAGACGGCATCGACATCAATTTCGGCTGTCCCGCAAAAAAAGTTTTTGGCCATGGCTCCGGTTGCGCCTTGATGCCGCAACCAAAATTAGCGCGAGAAATAATTTCCGCCGTGTGCGACAACACCACACTGCCAGTTTCCATTAAAATTCGCGCTGGGCTCAAAGACACCACAGCGATTCATTTTATTGAAAACATTAAAGACCTGCCATTCTCAGCCGTGATGGTGCATGGCCGAACTTATGAAGGCGGTTTTCATGGCGAAATTAATTTTGAAATAGTCGAAGAGATTAAAAAAATAATTCCAGATAAAATTGTTCTGGCCAATGGTGGAATTCAGACTCCCGAAGATGCCAAAAATATTCTGGAAAGATATCCATCTATTGATGGGTTAGGCATCGCTCGCGGTACCTGGGGCAAGCCCTATCTTTTTGACCAGATTAAAGAAATTCTGAAAACCGGAAAATATACTGCATACGACTTCACTAAAATCAAAAAAATCGCCATCGCTCATGCCGAACTGCTTTGGAAAAGCAAAGATGCAACTGGCATATTTGAAATCCGAAAACACCTCGCTTGGTATTTCAAAGGCTTCCCGCACGCTTCCGAGCTGCGTCAAAAACTGGTGCAGGCGCAAAGCGTTCAAGAAATAAAGGATATTTTGAAATAAACCAAACTGCTTGTCAATATGTTCACAAGCACTGCATAACTGAGGGTTGCCAATGACCTATTTAGAAATGTATAATGAAATAACTGGCAATGCTGTCATTCCCGTGCGACCAAAGGAAGTGCCCTTGTGGTAAAAACGGGAATCCAGTCACGAAGCATTAAGTTTTTACACTAGATTCCCGCCTCCGCGGGAATGACAATATAAATGGCAAAAACTTCCAACGAAAATTTGCGAGTCCCACCCCAAAACATCGATGCTGAACGCTCAGTGTTGGGCGCTTTGATGTTGGATAAAGATGCTATTATCAAAGTGGCTAATTTGATTCGCATCGGTGATTTCTATAAAGACATTCACAATCTGATTTATGAGGCGATGAATGAACTCTATGAAAAGCGCGATCCAATCGATGTGCTTTCCCTTTCCAATCGCTTGGAAGAAAAAGGCCAGCTCGACAAAATAGGCGGCTCCAGTTATCTGACAAATTTAGTAAATTTCGTACCGTCCAGTTCCAACATCGCCCACTATGCCAAGGTGGTGCAAAAAAAATCCACCTTGCGAAAGCTGATTGAATCCGCTAGCGAAATTATTGAACTTGGCTACAAAGAAGAAGAAGATGTGGAAAAACTTTTGGATTCCGCTGAACAGAAACTTTTTGCCGTTTCACAAAAATTCATCAAACAAGATTTCGTGCCCATCAAATCCATTTTGGAAGCAGCTTTCAATCGCATCGATGAATTGCACAAGGGAGACCATCAATTGCGCGGAATTCCCAGCGGCTATCCGGATTTAGATAATATTTTGGCCGGTTTTCAAAAATCAGATTTGGTTATTCTGGCCGCACGGCCTTCAATTGGAAAAACAACCTTAGCTTTGGATTTAGCACGCCAAGTTGCAACACAACAAAAAATTCCCGTCGGCATCTTTTCACTGGAAATGGGCTCCGACCAATTGATCGACAGAATGCTCGCTGCCCAATCTGGCGTGGATTTGTGGCGCTTGCGCACCGGGCGACTCAAGTCCGGCGAAGGCGATGATGATTTTCAAAGAATCGGCGAAGCGATGGGAGTTTTGTCAGACGCGCCAATTTTTATTGATGACTCCGGCAGTGCCAATATTATGGAAATGCGCACCATGGCCCGAAGATTGCAATCCGAACACAATGTTGGCCTCATTATTATCGACTACTTGCAGTTGATGGAAGGCCGTTCGGCTGGCGGCGACAATCGTGTCAACGAAATTTCCGAAATATCCCGCGGTCTGAAACAACTGGCACGCGAACTCAACATTCCGATCATTGCCTTGTCTCAATTGTCCCGAGCTGTCGAAGCCCGCAGTCCGCAAATTCCAAAACTTTCCGATTTACGTGAATCAGGTTCAATCGAGCAGGACGCTGACATCGTGATGTTCCTCTATCGTGAAGATCGTGAAAAACCCGACACACCTAACAAAAACATTGTGGAAGTGCACATTGCCAAACACAGAAATGGTCCGGTCGGCCGCATCTCACTCTATTTCCAAGAAACCTCCACCACCTTCAAATCCCTCGAACGCGCCCGCACAGATTATACAGACAATGAATAAAAAAATAATTTTAAAGTTTAAATTTAAAATTTTAAATAAACCTAAAATTCAAATGCTTTAAATTAAAAACAGTTTTGAATTTATGATTTTAGTCATTAGAAATTATTTAGAATTTAGATATTAGGATTTTGAATTTAAAATATTATGTATCCCAAAACTTTCAAAAAATTAATTGATCATTTTGCTTCCCTGCCGTCGGTCGGTCCTAAAATGGCCGAACGGCTGGTCATTTATCTTTTCAAGCAAAATGCTGAGAAACTCAAGGACTTTGCCAAAACACTAGATGAATTGAAAACCAATCTGAAATATTGTAAACAATGTTTTAATATCAGCGAAGGCGAAATCTGTTCCATTTGCGCTGATAAATCCAGAGACGCCAGTCTTATTTGTGTCGTAGAAGAACCACTGGATATTTTTGCCATTGAAAAAACCAAGAAATTTAACGGCCTCTATCATGTTTTGGGCGGCGTCATTGAGCCAGTGGTCAACAATGACAAACTAAAAATTGGCGAACTGGAACAGCGCGTGCGCGACAATAGCATCTCAGAAATAATTCTCGCTATGAATCCCACGACCGAAGGCGACGCAACCGCGCTCTATGTGGCGCGCGCCCTCAAAGAATCCCGCATCCCCGTCACCCGCCTAGCCCGCGGACTCTCCACCGGCGGCGACATCGAATACGCCGACGAACTCACCCTCGGCTCAGCCATCTTGAATCGGAAATAATACTTTTCTTTTTTATTAAACAAAATTACAGAGTGTCCATTTTCTTTGGCAGCAAAGAAAGTGGACGAAAACCTGCCTGCCGGCAGGCAGGGAAACTGCTTCCGCCAGCTGACGGCTCGTGCTGTCTAAATTTCTAACATTCTTTTTAGCATTTTCGGGAATTTTAGCGAATAAGTTGATAATTTGTCTTGGTATGTAGCCGTGCGGCCTTTTTCTTTTTTGCCACTTTTCTTTTGGGAAAAGAAAAATGGCGTACCTAGCTTTCTTTGCCACCAAAGAAAGCGGCGAACAATCAAGCTAACTTGTCAAAACAAAAAACTCAGTCCCGAAGAACTGAGTTTTTATATACTAAAGAATGTTTTTTATTTATTATTTCTCAACCAACACAATTTTTTCTGCCTGCTTCTTTTTTTCTGAATCTAGCTTGAAAGTGATTTTTACATTAGAGCCTGATGATATATCTGCTAAGCCAACTGGAATTTCTGCTTGATCATTTTTAATCTTAACAACT
>CAZMNQ010000015.1:0-15328 GCA_964567695.1 uncultured Bdellovibrionales bacterium | reverse complement strand
AAGTGGAATCCGTGGAGTTGGTTTTAGGTTTGTTCAGTAACTAGTTACTGAACAACTGATCAATCAAACAAAAAATCGCCTAGTCAATGAAAACTAGGCGATTTTTGAAACGATTTTTAACTTGACTTGACACAATGTAGGTATTAAAGTTATACTATAGGGGAGTATAGTTGGAAATTCAAAATCTAAATGTCAAATTTCAAAAGGATGGAAAAAAAAATAAACCCAAAAAATAAATTAGAAGCGAAAAAAATGGCGCACAAGAAAGTGCTGCAGAGGATCGCGCGGATTGAGGGGCAGGTTTCCGGTATTCGGAGGATGGTAGAATCGGAAAGAGAATGTATTGATATCATCCAGCAAATAACGGCCATTCGGCAAGCTATTGCGATGCTCGGCATTGAACTTTTGAAAGACGAATTTGTTTGCAAGAGAAAAGATCAAAAGGCGATTGATGAAAAATATTTACAGACGCTGTTTAAAATAAATTAAAAAATAATTTTTAAAAATCCAAAACTTGCGCCGCATTGCGGAGTGAGGGGGATATAAAATAATGAGCAAAGTAATTGTGTTGACGGATGAAAATTTTGAACAAGAAGTTCTGAAGTCAGACCTGCCAGTTTTGGTTGATTTTTGGGCGCCGTGGTGCGGGCCGTGCCGGATGATGGCACCGATTTTAGATGACTTGTCTGAAGAGTTGACGGGCAAAGCTAGAATTGCCAAACTGGATGTAGAGAATCCGAAAAATCAAAACCTAGCAGCTCAATACAGTATCCAGAGTATTCCGAATATGAAGCTTTTCAAGGGCGGAAAGGTGGCAAAAGACTTCGTTGGTTTCCGACCAAAAGACGCTTTCAAAGCTGAATTAGAAGCAGAACTATAAAAAGTAATTTTCAATGATCAACGATCAATTTCCAGTGAATTTTCAATAAAGCAATTTTCAATTTGTTTAACTAATTGAAAATTGTAAATTGATTGTAAATTCCTGCCTGCCTGCCGGCAGGCAGGGAAAATTGTATATTGAAAATTGATTCGTTCCATGGATGAAAATAAAACTCACGATCTAATAATCATTGGTGCCGGCCCAGCAGGTCTGTCCGCTTCGGTTTATGCTTCGCGCTACGGCATTCAGCATGTCGTTATTGGCAGCCTGCTCGGCGGACAGATTTCCGAAACGCATTTGATTGATAATTATCTGGGCATTGAAGATGCGACGGGTTTTGATTTTTCGCAAAGAATTGGCAAGCACGCGCAAAAATATGGCGTGGAAATTGTGCCGGCAAAGGTGAATAAAATAGAAAAAGAAAACGCGCAATTTAATTTGGAATTGGAGGGTGGAAAAAAAATAACAGCCAAAACAATTCTTCTGGCTACTGGCACCAAAAGAAAAAATCTGGGCGTCCCAGGCGAGGAAGAATTTTTAGGCAAAGGCGTTTCGCATTGCGCGACTTGCGATGGATTTTTCTATAAAAATAAAACCGTAGCGGTCATCGGTGGCAGTGATAGTGCCGCCGGAGCCGCGGTTTATTTAGCCGATATCGCAGAGAAAGTTTATCTGGTTTATCGTAAAGAAAATTTGCGCTGCGAACCGTTCTGGCAAAAATTGATTGAACAAAATACTAAAATAGAAGTGGTTTATAATACCAACTTAACTGAAATAACCGGACAAGGCAAAGTGGAAAAAATAAATTTGGACACAGAATATAAAAACAGTTCAGAAATAAAAGTGGACGGCGCCTTCATTGAAATTGGCTCGGATCCAAACATAGACTTTGCTAAAGATTTGAATTTAGCGGTGGACGAAAAAAATTATATCCAAATAAAATCAGATGGCGCGACTTCGGTGGCGGGTGTTTGGGCGGCCGGTGACACAACCAATGGTTCCGATAAATTTCGCCAAGTGATTACGGCCGCAGCGGAAGGCGCCATCGCGGCACGCAGCATCTTTAATTATTTGAAAAAATAAATAAAATGGAGAATGCTTATAAAAATTTTTTAAATTCTTTGGCAGCGGTGAAAACGCTAACTAATCTGGACGATAATATTTATAACCAGCTGCTCGAGCCCAAAACGGTCCTAGAGGTGAATGTGCCGGAATGGGAAGGTACGCTTGTTCAAGGGGTTCAGGTCGCATTTAATGATGCCAGAGGGCCTTTCAAGGGTGGCATCAGGTTTCATCCTGAGGTTTCCTACGACGAAGTGCGGGCTCTTTCGGCTTGGATGGCGCTTAAGACCGCCGTGGTCAACATTCCCCTTGGAGGAGGCAAGGGTGGAGTTATTGTCGATCCAAAAGAGCTGTCACCTAGAGAGTTAGAGGGTCTTTCGCGCGGTTATATACAGGCTATCCACAAGCTGGTGGGGCCAACCGTAGATGTGCCAGCGCCGGATGTGCAGACCAACCCGCAAATAATGGGCTGGATGCTGGATGAATATGAAAAACTAGCCGGACAACATCTGCCGGGCGTGATTACGGGCAAACCACTGAGCATTGGTGGTTCACAGGTGCGCGCCTATTCAACCGCGCAAGGCGGACTGTTTGTTTTGGATGAAGCCGTGAAAAAACTAGGCTTGTCAAAACAGGCAACCGTGGCCATTCAGGGTTTTGGCAACGCTGGCTATAATATGGCGGCTATTTTGCAAAAAGCCGGTTATAAAATCATCGCCGTCAGTGATTCCAAGGGTACGGCCGTCAATGTGATGGGTTTGGATGTGGCGGAACTCTACAAACACAAGCAATTGACCGGTTCGGTGGCTAATTATGTGGGCGCTGAAGAAGTTGGCGGCAAGCATTGTTTTGAGCAAGAAGCGGACATTTTGATTCCGGCTGCGCTGGAAAATTCCATCCACAAAAACAATGCACGGGAAATAAAAGCCAAATTGATTGTGGAATTGGCTAATGGCCCAATTACTCCGGAAGCAGATGAAATTCTCACTGAGATGGGCGTGTTGGTGGTGCCGGATATTTTGGCCAACGCCGGCGGTGTAGTTGTGAGTTATTTTGAACAAGTGCAAAATGCCTACGGTTATTATTGGAGCGAAGCGGATGTTTTGCAAAAACTGGAAGCGGTTATGCGCACCGCATTTGATGAAATTTGGGACAAAAAGGCCGAACATCAAACGGATATGCGCACCGCCGCTTACATCCTCGCCGTAGAAAGAATCGCCCAGTCGATGAGAGATCGGGGAATGGCGTAAAGCAAAAAAACTTTCAAAAAACAATCTATTTTTCTACTATGAATATCGCAATTATTTTGGTTGCAGGCGAGGGAAAGCGCATGGGGACTGGTAAAAACAAGGTGCTTTTGAAATTGAAAAATAAGCCCATCGTTTATTATGCAGCGATGCCTTTTGAAAAATCAAAAAAAATCGACGGAATTTTGGTGGTGACTAAAAAAGAAGAAATAAAAACTTTTCAAGATTTTTTTGCTAGAAATAAATTTAAAAAAACAATTGCTGTGATCGAAGGTGGGCAAGAGAGGCAGACATCTGGCCTTAAGGCAATTAAATATTTGGAGAGTATTTTTTTACCCAAACAAATAAAAAACAGCATCGCTATTTTTCATAACGGAGACAGTCCATTCGTGCGAGAACAGGAGATTGAAGCTGTAATTGAAATGGCCAGAAAATTTGGTGCTTGCGCAGTGGCGCATCCAACCAAGGACACAATTAAACGAGTAAACAAAAAAGGATTTGTTGAGACCACGCTGGAAAGAGAAATGTTGTGGAACATGCAAACCCCGCAAGCAATAAAATTAAATGTAGCCATCAAAGCTTTCAATGTGGCGCATAAGAAAAAATACAAGGGTACGGATGATGTTTCTTTGGTAGAACTGTTTGGAAAAAAAGTGAAAATTATCGAGGCTTCAGTTGATAATATCAAAATAACGATACCCACAGATTATGATCTAGCCAAAATAATTATTAGAAAAAGGGGCTAGTCTAATTTCTCGGCAAAACATTCCACAACAAATCAAACGACATTTTTTGCAAGTCAGCCAGTTCTTTTGACTATAACACAAACTTCTTATAATTTTTCCTATTCACTAACTCTGACTTAGCCTTCGGATAAGCGTCAGAGAAGGTCTTGGGAATGCTGAGTTTGTCTTTTTGCCATTTAAATTCAAAAGTGGAAATTGCTCCGCCGCTTTCTTCCAAAAAATCAATTTCTTGTTTTTGTTTTGTTCTCCAAAAATATAAATTTTTATCCAGCGCATGGTTATTGTTATATTTTACTCTTTCGCTCAGCATAAAATTTTTCCACAAGGCGCCCTGATCTTGCCGTAAATTCAAGGGATTTAGATTATTGATAAGGGCATTGCGAATGCCATTGTCATAAAAATAAATTTTGCGTAATTTTTTAATTTCACTGCGCAGATTGCGACTGAAAGGATTCAGACGGAAAATCACAAAGGCTTTTTCTAAAATTTGAATGTAACTTGCCACGGTGTTTTTATCTACCCCGATTATTCCCGACAATTCGTTATATGAAACTTCACTACCAACTTGCAAAGCCAAAGCTTGCAATAATTTTTCTAAAATTTCTGGGTTTTTTATATTCTGATATTGCAACACATCTTTATATAGATAACTTTGCGTCAAACTTTTTAAGCTTTTTTCCAGGTCTTCTTTTTTCAGGATAATTTCCGGATACATTCCAAAAATCATCCTGTTTCCCAAAAGCCTGTCAATTTCAATTTCCGAATAAATTTGCCCAAGCTCTTCCAGGGAAAATGGATATAGAAAAAATTCATTCTTTCTGCCAGTCAATGGTTCCGAAATTTCATTTGCCAAATCGAAAGATGATGAGCCAGTCGCAATAATCTGTGTTTCTGGAAAATTATCCACAAGCAACTTCAAGGTTATTCCGATGTTCTTTATTCTCTGCGCTTCATCTAAAATAATCAGTTTTTTTTGATCTAAGTTTAAAAATTCACTTAATTCTGTTGATGTTTTATTAGTAAGCGCTTCACGAATATCCGGTTCATCGCAATTAAAATAAGCTGAATTTTCAGACTGCTTCTCCCTGATTTGTTTAGTCAGCGTTGTTTTGCCGACTTGGCGAGGCCCATAGATTATAACGATCTTTCCTTTAAATAGCGCTTTCTCTACTTTTTCTTGAATGATTCTCTTAATTAACATAACATTGCTTTTAGTGAATTAACTATCCTAAGTATATAGTAATTTGGTGAATAAGTCAAGGGTGCATTTGTGCATGGGCTGCTCAGCCGGAGATGGTTTGCTCAAAAGCCTGTTTTTGGCTATGCTTAAGGATATGAAACTAATCAGAAATTATCTATCCAAAAAAAATATTTTTCAACCCAAGGCGCTGGATGACCAGACGGTTTTTTATGTTTTTAGAAAAGTTATCAAAGATGAATTTGGCAATGTGGGGATTGAAAATCTGATTCCGGATTATTATAATAACAAAACTATTTTCGTGAAATCAGACAGCTCGGCGTGGAAATCGGAAATCTGGCTCAATCGGGAGCGCATTGTGCGCAAGATGAATGTTGAGCTGGGCGCAGGCACGATTGAAAAAATAAAAGTAAAATAGATTTCGAATAAAAAACGCTGACCTGAATATTTGAGGTCAGCGCTTTTTCATTTTATTTTCCAGTCATAGGGCAGGTATGGCGGCGATAACTACATAGACAGTGATGTCGGCCTCTTTTGTTTTGCCGTTTTTGTCAGTTGCAACTGCTTTTATAACTAGGTCGGAAGTTTCGGCAGCGGTGTAGGTGTAGTTCAATGCTAACCCGTCCTGTGAATTGACTTGATCCCCATTGACATAGAGTGTTATATTTTTCATCTCGAAAAGAGAGGATGCTGAAACACTAATCGGAACAGCAGTCCCAGTAATGATTTGCCCATTGGATGGAGAAGATATGCTAATTTCAGGAGTCACATCGGCAAAATCATCAGCCTGGCATTGTTCTGTCGGAGCCGGATCGCCCGCTTTTTTATTATCTTTAAGATAATTTCTCACCGCCTTTTCCCAATTTTTAAATTGGGGATCCTGATCCGGGTTTTTTGGCGCGTCTCCGCGCGGGTCATCTTTATCCAAATAATAGAGAATAGAATGTCCGTTAGTAAATTTTTTATTCTCGACTAAGCTTGGCGGGCAGGTTTCATTGGCCAAGCAATAATCTTTTTTACTATTGGGAATCTTGCATACTTGAACCTTATCTTCCATTTGTAGGTCTCCATTCAAAATCGGCTTGCCGGCATCCTCCTTTTCATATTTAGGAAAGTGTTCAACTGTATAATTTTTCAGGGCTTCATCCATAAATTTTCTCCAAATAGGAGCGGCTGTGAAAATTCCATCCGCGCCTTGTGCCATGACAGAATTATCATTATTGCCCGTCCAAACGCCAACCGCAAGGGAGGGCGTATAGCCCATAGCCCAACCATCGCGCCATTCATTGGTTGTTCCGGTTTTAGCGGCCACCGGTCGATCAGTAAAGTTAAAAGGGTTGTTAGTTCCGAAAACCGGCGCGCGCAAAGAATTGGTTGAAAGAATATAGTCCAACATACTGACATATTTTTCCTCAATCACTCTTTCTCCGGAACTAGCTTTATATTCCTCCAGAGATTCACCTGAGGAATTAAGAACTTTTAGGATAACAACTTTGTCGTGGTGAATTCCGCCAGTGGCGAGTGAACTATAGGCGTTCACATGATCAAGAAGGGTCACTTCACCACCACCCAGTACCAGCGATAATCCATAGTCAGAAAGCTTGGTCAAAGTAGTTATGCCAAGAGATTCAGCTGTTGTAATGGAATTTTGAATGCCAGCCAGATAAAGAGTTTTTACAGCCGGGACATTCAGTGACATTGCGAGCGTATCTTTCATTTGCAAAAGACCATGATTTTTTCCGTCATAATTTTTGGGATTATAATCTTTGCCGGAATCGGTAGAAAAATCAGTGTCAGCATCCCAGAGCTGTGTTTCCGGTGTGAAGCCGGCTTTAAAGGCGGTTAAATAAACATAGGGCTTGAAAGACGATCCGGGTTGACGATTACGGATAGCTACATTGACCTGTCCATCGATAGATTTATCAAAATAGTCCTTACTGCCGACCATGGCCAAAACTTGTCCTGTTTTGGGATCCATAGCCACCAGGGCGGCATTTTCCGCTTTGTATTTTTTCGTATTTAATTCAGCACCTTCCATAACAGCTTGCTCGGCGATTTGTTGTTTGTTCCAATCGAGTGTGGTGTAAACTTTCAAGCCGCCCTTTTCAAGCATCTGCTGTCCGTAGGTTTTTTCCAAATACTCTTTGACATACATCACGAAATGCGGAGCCGAAATATTTTCTGAAGCCGGTTTTATTTTTTCTAAAACATCAACTTCTTTGGCGGTGTCAGCCTGTTCTTTTGTGATGTAGCCAAGCTTTTCCATTTGAGACAAAGCATACATTTGTCGGCCGCGCAAAGCATCGGCGTGATTTCCATAGGGAGAATAGTAGGAAGGTGCCTGTGGAAGAGCGGCTAGAAGAGCTGATTCATCCAATGTCAATTCGGAGGCAGGTTTGCCAAAAAAAGTTTGAGCGGAAGCCTCGATGCCATAGGCGTTTGAGCCATAGGGAATTTCATTAAGATACATCCCCAAAATTTCATCCTTAGAATATTTCAGTTCAATTTCGATAGCTAAAATCAATTCTTTAACTTTGCGAGACAAGGACCGCTCGCTGGTGAGAATGGAATTTTTAACAAATTGTTGTGTGATGGTGGATCCCCCGCGTCCGCTGCCAGTCTTGAGAATGTTAGAAAGGACGGCACTGGCCAATCCTCGCACATCAAAGCCTATGTGATGATAGAAATTTTGATCTTCCAATACGATTGTGGCATATTTCAATGTCTCCGGCATATCCTTAAACTGGATCTGGGTGCGTTTTTCCTCACCGTGAATGTCATATAGCAAATGCTCACCGGTGCGGTCATAAATTTTGGTAGATTCAGTAACGACGCGATTGCTGATGCCTCCGGCATTGGGCAAGTCTTTGGCGAAATAGGCAAAAATTCCAATCACAAGAAGCAAAGAAGCGCCAGCAAAATAGCCAAAAATTTTGGCAACCATTTTCCAACGGTCCTTCGCAGAAGCACGCTTAAATTTTTGGAAAGCTATGAACATAGGTTTAAAAAGAATTATTTTTTAATAAGGCTGAACAAAGCCCTTTTTAGCTATTGCAATAACACTTGCAAAGTTAGTTACTATTTTATAACAAATTAGCTTATTTATCAGGTGTTCTGATGGGATCATTTTTTCTGGCTAGAGAGTATTTCAATAGGGAACGGGCTTAAAGGTAACACCAGCCCAATCAGAAACTACTTTAAATTCGTTAACAAAAGATTCATCTAGCGTGCCTTTTGGAAAATAAAGAAAACAATCTTGATAAAACATATCCTCACCAGGATTGTTAAAAAAAACAAGAGGGTTTTTTTGAGAGAATAAAAATGATTCATCAATCGTCTTGGTTTCCACGGGTTTTTTAGAATCATTTAAGTTCGGAACCATAGGCCTTGTCCCCGTTTTAAGTTTATATAGAGCCAGTCCAATCCTGCCTGAGCCTACATAGGGCTGTGAATCTCGGCCATAAGAAAAAGTAGTTAGACCTGCTTTGGCGCCGTAGTCTCTAATTAATTTTTCTCCCCAATAATCTAAGGAGGCCTTATGTTTCAAGGACTTTATATTTATATCTCTCCGGTAAGCTTTGAAGGTCATATTTAATCTATTTTCAGCGCTTGAAAACAAAGCTACACCGTACAATTCATCATCATTGCCATGTATGGATAGAAGTTTGTACTTAGAGGGGTTTTTTTCAACACGCTGTAGTACGGAATCTATTATTGTATTTTTTTCTAGCGTAAAATCATTGCGACTCATTATTTCTGATTGGTACAATGGAATAAATTTATTTTTTAAGTTTTCTAAAGTAGCATCTTCAAAAAGGAATTTAAAATTTTCTAAAAATAAGGACTCCCTTTTCAAAAGGTTTTTGTAAAAAGATGGATAGAAAGAAGTTGACAAGTCATTTGAAATTTTTCCATGCCAGATTATTTTATTGTGTAGTAAAAAGCTATTTTCCATGCTAGTCATTTTTTCTTAGTTGGGCTAAAAATTCCAATTCAGCGATAAAAAGAGGGGTTAAATTAAGCTCAAAAAGCTTGTCAACAACCTTAATAAAGAGCTCTCTTTTGACTGCCTGGTTCTTCTCCGTTTTTATTAACTCATAATAATAGTAAATATATTTATAGAAAAGGTCGCTCTTGCTTAATCTGGGAATTGATTCGCGCTTATAATCAAATAAGATCCTCTCTTTAAGCGTAATATTGTTTTCATGTTTTTCTTTTTTATTTAAGACTGTGTTTATATTTCCATGGTTACTTCTTCTAAAACTTCCAAGCACATCTCCCAAGAAGCCAATTTTGTAGTTTTTTAGTGAAAGCAGTAGCCATAAGAAATAGTCTTCTGAATATTTAAGTGATTCATCAAAAAAATTAACATCTTCGAGAGCTTTCTTTTTTACTAAAACTGAACAAGTGGGTATGAAATTACTAAGGAAGAGTCCTCTAAAAAAATCCTTTTGAAAACAATCTCTCCCCCAAAAACTAGTTGGGCCATCGGAATTAGCTCCCAGTCTAGCTAGCGGATGATAGGAAAAATCAAGATCATTGGTTTGAAAAAAATCCAACTGTTTGCTTAGCTTTTCTTTTTCCCAGATGTCATCGGAATCCAAGAAAGCAATCAGCTCTCCTTTGGCCATTTTTATCCCAATGTTTCTTACTTTTCCAGGCTTCGCACCACTGTTTGTCAAGCTTTTTACAAGAATAATCCTAGCGTCCGTTTTAGCAAAAGACTCAATAACCGTTGTCGTATCGTCGGTACTGCAGTCATCTATAATAATGTGTTCATAGTTTTGATACTCCTGCTCCTGAACACTTCGTATGCATTCGACAATTAATTTTTCTCGATTAAAAACGGGAGTAACGATTGAAATAAGAGGTTGTTTTTTCATTGTTTTAATTTAGTAATTGATTATTGTTGATAATTTTCTTTGATTAGTTCCCAGGTTTCTTGCATATACCTTTTCCTTTCGACATGCGCTATCCCATTGAAATGCCAAATATATGCGCATTCGGTGAAGCCTTTTTTTTCTAAAAACTTCTTTTTTTCCAAATGATAAAAATTGAAAACTTTTGGCAAATAATAGGTAGGCACTCCTTTTTCTTTGATAAAAAAATTAAATAATGTCTGGTCGAAACCTGCCCTTAAATCAGACTTGATATGAATATCTGAGATTTCCGCTTCTTTAGCTGCTACGAAGGCAACAAATTCTGACAAAATAGGAGCATGTCTTTTATTTAAAACCATGACTCCTGAATTAAAATATTCCCACCAATTAACGGTTGTTTTTGGAAATAAAAATTGGTATGTCCCGAGACTTGCAATCACCCATTTTGGCAATTCATCATCTAGAACGGCGCGAAAGCTATTCTCAGAGATATCGAAAAAATTAGGGCAGTCCCACTTGACCATAGTATCTGCATCAATAATGGCGACCTGGTCAAAGTCGATTTTATTTTTTCTTAATACTTCAAAGGCGAAATATTTTTGCAAATGTGGCACGACATTCCTGACCCCATCAAAGTAATCTTCCAGAACAAACAAGAGCGCATTGTTTTTTTTGGTCCAAAAATCCCAAGTATTAAAGCAATACTCAAAAAAATCAGGTGGGTATTTTCCTTTTATATTAACTATGAAAACTACATTTTTCATGTGTTATAATTAATTTTTTAAAAAGTAACTATGCTTAACTTATTTAACTTCCAGTTTTTTGAGGAAGACATTAATAAGCTCCTGGTATAAGTCTAGCATATAGGGCTTTTCTTGCGGAGTAAAATAAAGCCCTGGCATTGAATTTAGCTCAACTATCCAAGGCTTTTTATTCTCGTCAAACATAAAATCGATTGAATAAATTCGAGGATTAAAGGTTTCGAAAACTCTATTAGCACATCGAATGATGGGACTTAAGGACTTTGGTATGTCACCTATTGGCACGATGGAAAGGGATCCTCCCTGAGAAAGATTGGCCAGATAATTACCTTCTTCCGGCTCTCGGATATAGGCATAAATAAGCTTATCATTTACAAAGACAAGCCTAAGATCGTGCATATTATCACTTACTCCAGGAACTCCAGAAGAAGAGTCGATAAATTCCTGAATTATATAATCCTTGCTGAAAGTTACTTTTTCTAGGGCTTCCTCTTTCTGGATAATTTGAACGTCTTTCCCTCCGCTTTCAGAAATAGGCTTAAGAACAAACCTCCGCGATTTTATTTTAAGAAGAATTTTCCGCAGTTTTTCTGGATTATTAACAATCCAACTTTTTTTACTCCATTTATGAAAGATCATGCTGGTTATTAATTTATCGTCTAATATTTGGGTGAATCTAAGACTATTAACGAACCGGTAGTGTTTAGCAATAAGTTCTTTTCTGAAATAAATTTCCATTTCCGCTTTCGTCTTATCATAAATCATGTCAGGGCTTATATTGTATACCTTTTCCCATCCCGTCGCATTTTTGTATGTCCATGCGTAGCTGAATATATGCTCGTCATAGTCATACCACTGATATGAGGCACGATACATTTGAATACCATTTTGTTCTGCAAGGGAATAAAGCTGTTCGTAGGAAGTCTGATATATTTCATTTGAAAATGGAGTGTTTTTTTCCCAGTCTAACTTTCCCAAAAGGATTAGAATTTTTTTCACAGTATTATTTATTTACATCAATTAAAAACTTTCCCAAATTTCTTTTGCCAATTATCATTGGATATTTCAATTCTTTGCGATCGGCAATATTTACGCTTGTTATTATTTCCAATGCATCCAAAACAAAATTTATTTTAACAGTCGGGCGGATGCTTGATCCGCTAGAAGAAAAAACAACAGAAACATTTTCTAGACCGGATATGTTTTTACCATACATGCTCATAAACTGGGTTTTTATGGATGTCTCATTTTCTGGTTTTAGATCAAATTCAGACAAATTAATTTGTTCAAATTGCCGTAACAGTTCCTCAAAGCCTAATTCCTTGGCTAGCGCTGTATCAATTGAGGATGACTGCGCGCCAGTATCAATTTTGGCCTCCACTTCAATTTCCTTTTCATCCTTACCAATCAATTTCACCTTTTCCACGGTGCCAATGACTTTTTTACCGGAAATTTCCTCCACTTCTTCTTCAATTTCTCCTCCGAAAAGATCCATTCCCATGCGCACGCCTTTTTCAATGGTTTTTATTTTCAAACCGGAAACCCTCTTCAGTCTTTCGGCAAGGCCGGCTAGATTAGCCACTTGAATAGAAAGTCCGGGACGGGCATTAAGCTCCAAAATAGTGGGTCCATTTTCTTTATCAATGGCAATATCGACACCGAGAAAACCAAGATTAGAAATTTCTTGAGCTTTGGAAGCCAGCAATAGCATGTCTTTCCAATAGGGCAGGCGTAGACCACTGACAGACAGAAGAGTGTCAGGAATTTTTTCGATGGAACGGTTTTTACCTTGGATAGCCGTGGTTGTGACGCCCGTCGCCATGTCGATGCCGACTCCGACCGCACCTTGTTGCAAATTAGCCTTGCCACCTGATTCTTTGGTGGGCAGGCGCAACATGGCCATAATGGGAACTTTGTTAAAAACAATGACGCGAATATCAGGGATACCTTTATAAGAATAGGGTTTAAATAATTTCAAAAGCTGCAAGCGTTCTTCAAAAAAAGCAATGTCGGGCGTATTGGAAAGGGAAAATGAACCGTCGAGAATGTTGCGGATATGGCTTTTTAAATCATCAACAGTAATGAGCGAACGATCAGCTTTAATCCAAGCTTCGTGATTATTTTTTTTCTTGCCATAGACGACAATAATGCCCTCGCCGCCAAAACCGCGATTTGGTTTTAGTGCAAAACTGTTCGGCAATGATTGCCAATCAAAATTTTCCAAATCCTCAGCAGTTTTTATCTGGGCGATTAATTTAGGCACGGCAATGCCGTTTTTCTTAAGAATCCGCTTGCTGAGCAGTTTGTCATCTGCCAGTCTTTTAGCGTTGAGATGATTAAAAGGCCGAATAAAATCAAGATTTCTTGAGTTCATTCCCAAAAGCTTCCGGCTATTTTTGAAAAATTCAAACATGCTTTAGAGTTTTTTAATTACATTCCTAAAACGAAAATATTCGCTTAGGCGCAGACCCGTCCATTTCCCGAGGGCAATATTAATTGGAATGGTGATGAAAATTAACCAGGGATGAATCACAAGTAAATGTATGAGCAGCTCCCAGCTGGCGATATAAAAACCGAAAATAGAAATAATCAAAGTTTCAAAGGCCAGAATAAGCGCGGTTCTATTGCCTTTCTCGATTTGCACGGCCACAAATTTTTCAACCAAGGTGATCATAATCAGAATCGGGAAAATAGAAACACCAGCGAGACCCGTTCTTTTCAGTGTTCCGCCGATGGTCAGCATAACTAAAATTAACAGTGAAACAATCGTAAGCATAATCGCTACGCGGGGCAGATAGAGCAGGCGGAAAGGTTTCAGAATAAAGCGCATCAGCATTCCGACAAAAATTACCGCTAAAAAAATTACTACGCCATAGCGCAAGCCATTGGTGGCTAAAAAAGCAAAAGTTATAATGAGCGGGGTGTAGATACCAAAAGCTTTGATCCCGACTACTTGGCGCAAGAAGGCGATGAATGTCGCAACAATTGGCAACATTAAAATAAGAAGGACTGTTTCAAAGGGAACGCCTTCGGTCATAAAAAAATGAATTATGGGGCTGATAGATGTATCCATTCAATTTTCAATTTTCAATTCACAATTTTCAATCAATTCACAATTAACAATTTTCAATTCCCAAATGTTTGATTTGAAAATTGGTTATTGAAAATTCATTGTAAAATGAAAATTGGTTATTGAAAATTATTTTAAACTACTTAGTTTGCGTGAGTTAATATGGCAAATCGCAATCGCGATGGCATCCGCCGTGTCATCTGGCTTCGGAATGGCCTTTAATTTCAAAATACTCTTGACCATCAGCTGCACCTGTTTCTTTTCAGCTCGGCCATATCCGGTCACAGCTTGCTTCACTTGCAGGGGTGTGTAGCTACTTATCCTAACACCTTTTTGTTCTAATGTCAATAGTATTCCGCCTCTGGACTGACCAACCTCAATGATAGTTTTTTGGTTCTTAAAAAAGAAAAGTTGTTCTACGGCAGCTTCTTCCGGTTTATATTTCTCAATAATACTGGCCAGATCGGTAGATATTTCGGCTAGGCGGTTTTCTTCCGAGTTATGCTTGCTGGTGCTGATGTGTCCGAAAGCCACCGGGAGCAAAATTCCGGCCTTTTCTTCAATAATTGCCCAGCCGACCGTCGCCGTGCCAGGGTCTATTCCAAGGACTCGTAATAGCTGATTATTTTTTGTGTAAGATTGTTTTATAAAATTTTCAATTTTCAATTTTCAATTTTCAATGAATTTTCAATTTCTTAATTTTCAATTGATCATTGAAAATTGATTATTGATTGATCATTGAAAATTGATCATTGAAAATTATAAGTTATCAAATATTTCCTGCACATCATCTTGGTCATCAAGGGTTTCAAGAAGTTTTTCATAAGCAGCTTGGTCATCTGCTGAGAGTGTGGCTTTCTGCGAAGGAACATATACGAAAGCCGCATCTTCAATTTTTAGCCCGGCAGTCTCTAGTTTTTCTTGCACGCTTTTTAGATTTTCCGGCAAAGTATAGACAGTTAAGATGTCATCCGCATAAAGCGTATCATCAGCGCCGGCGTCAATAGCTTTTTCTTCGATAGCGTCAAGAACAGCTGGATTGGAAACGGCAACGCCGATAGCGCCCGCTTTTTTGAAATTCCACATCGCGCTGCCCATTTCGCCAAGTTTATAGCCGGCTTTAGTGAAGATGCTTTTAACTTCACCAACAGTACGATTGCGATTGTCAGTGGTGGTCTTGATGAGCATCATTACGCCGCCCGGACCCACGCCTTCATAAATGATTTCTGCAATTTCAACACCACCCTTGGCCTCTACGCCCTCTACGGCGAGGAGCGGCTGCGGGATTCGCCGATCAGCGAGCGCGGGTTCACCAACCTGTGCACCGGGGCGGCGGCCACCGGCACTCGACCGGTCGTGGACTTCATGTTCATCGACTTCCTGGCCGACGCGTTCGGAGACATGTTCAACCAGATGTGCAAGCTGCAGCGGATGAGCAGCGGTCGGCTGGTGATGCCGATCGTCGTACGTGGCTGCGTGGGCGC